>JAKAUH010000180.1 GCA_021818605.1 Planctomycetota bacterium | reverse complement strand
AGAGGGCCCAAAAGGACAGGCATATTACCGCCGGGCCGTCGCTGAAACACCCACGCCACCGAACATTCATGCTTGCAATCGCATGTCGAAAAATGCCTGTCCTTTTTGGAGGGGCCCCCGAATAGAGAAGGCGGCGTTCTGCTTGACTGAGGGATTGGGCTTTGATGAGAATAGCTCAAGCTCCGGTCCCCGGGGACAAAGGTCCGACCGATGGGAGGATCACAACCATGGGACGCGCGCTGCTGGTATGAGCCGGAAAGCCCATAACCAAGGGCAAAATAAGGGTAAGTTCCATGATCGTCAACGACCCAGATCCGAGCCAGGCCGAGTTGTTGCGTGAACGTGCCATAGCCGAAGCGAAGTCGAACAAGTTTGAGACCGCCATCAGCTTAATCGAGGATGCGATCCGACTTGATCCGGCACGCTCTCTCTCGGAATACGACGCTCTCCGGGCATCCCTCTACGAAGTGATCGGCGATGACCGAATAGTGCGCGCCGTACACGTGTACAATCGCGCGGTCAGCGTGAAATCCGAGGTCGACTATGCGCAGAGTATCAAACTATATCAGGAAGCAATGGATCTGGATCCGGCTTTTTTATGGGCATACAATAACCTCTCATGGTTGCTTGCGACAGCCACAGATCCCTCGTTTCATGATGGACCCAAGTCTATCGAATATGCTTTGAAGGCGTGTGAACTATCCAACTGGTCTGGTTGGCCGTTTCTGGGAACGCTCGCGGCAGCCTACGCCCGTGCGGGCGATTTCAGGAAAGCAATCGAGACAAGCGAAGCATCCCTCCGATTGGTTCCGAATGACCACATGCGTTATGCCCGATCGATGCTGCGCGGCTTCCGGAAGGGAGAGGCTTACATCGATGAAGGTGATCCCCCCGCTTCGGGTAGCGATCCATCGAATAAGCATCAACATCCGATGCTCCTGGGAACCAACGGCAACGGATCGAAGCGCCATCTGAGCGATGAGGGCTTTGCAGCCGCGCGATGGGGCATGAGCCAGGCCGAAGTCCGGGCGGTCTACACATCCGCCACAGAGGACATGGATGGCGACCTGCTTCTGGTGCAGGAATTCGCGGGAGAAGAATCTGCAAACATCTTTATCTTTATGAGAGATATTCTCTGGAGGGTCTTAGTCATTCAGAACTACGGCATCGATGGTGATACGGCCGTAGCGCGCTTTGTGGCCTTGTACGAGATTCTCAGCAACGAGTATGGAGAGTCCTACGAGGAGAGGTCTGATTGGCACGATCAAAGCACACTCCGCCGAGACGATCCGAGCATCTGGGGACTTGCGGTTGCCGCTGGGCATCTCAGGATGTTCACGAGTTGGAAGACAGAGGAGACGGGGATCTTCCTAACATGTCTACGTCAAGAGGACGGCGAGGTCTCTACGTCGATCGAGTTCAGGAGTATCCATTACTGGCAGGAAGCATCGGACGGGGCCGACAAGGCAGAATAACAAACAACAACGCATGATTCTATATAATAATATTATAATATCTGGCCTCGGACGCGCAGGGATCAGACTTAATTTCTAGGTTTTTCCGCTGTTCGCCTGACCCGACCGACCGAAAAAACTCGCGCTCGGGGGTCAGACCTCGTGCTAGGGGGTCACTCCCTTCACGCTCGCGGGAGCCTCGGGGGTCGGACCGGGTATTGCGGTTTTTTTGGCCGTGGGCCCAACGGGCTGGTCGGACCCAAAAGGACAGGCATAGTACCGCCGGCTCAGCACCAGTCACCCATGCCTTCTAGCAGGCATGCTTGTAATTGCCAGCCGAAGAATGCCTGTCCTTTTTGGGGTTTTTTCGTTTTTCCGCTGGTGTCGTAGGGGATCACGAGGAGGGAGAGGAGGGAATGTCGAACCGGCGATCCCACGCTCGCTTCAGCCAGTAGATTAGAGCATCTGAACTGGCCATCGTAAACATGCCCTTACCGAATCCAATGTCAGTGCCGCCGTATCGGGTGGCAACATGCTTCAAGACTGCTTCGGCTGCAGTGATGGCTAAAACAATATTATGAGTCTTGGGCTGAGCGATTTGAATATCGTGGGAGCCCAGTCGTGATTTGAAGTCGCTATGATTAATCAGCTTGTCCTGATAGTCCCGTAGAGGTGCACTGATGCTTTGAAAATTCGCGAAAAGCGCTTTCAGCAGGCTATCGTGCTCGTAGAAATTCACTAGCATAGCAAGACTGAGATTGACTGGGCTGTCGGTCCCGGCCGGGCCTCCGAGACGCCCGATCGACATGACCAGGTCATTTGTCAATGACTCTGCGATAATCTTAAAGGCCAAAGGTGCTAGATCGAAGACGACGAAGTTTTCTGGCTTGCCGAATAGACCTTGATAGAAATCCCATTTCTGATTCAGAGATACCATGTCCTGGCAAAGCCACATGTAGGTCTCCCTGATGTTCTCCGGTAGTGACGAGAGATTACCAAAAGCCTGATTGACCACGTTGTTGGTCACGCGTGGCGACATTGGCGGCGGGTACACATAAGTCTCCTCCACGGCAAGATCGCCAAACTGAGGCCGTTTGGAACGAGTTGGAAGTCTTCCCCCGAAACGCTCCCGGATGTCCAGAGCATCCCGAGTGATGGGATCATTTGCCCCAACCAAGTTGATGTCCGAGTCGCTAAGATGTGATGGCTCGAGGGATCGCAACACGCGGTATATCTCGCGGTACGCCTCCGGCACTCCTCTTTCGTCCACCAAGGGCGTCGCTAAGAAAAGCGACCAACGATCTTGCTCAATCGGCTTCACCCAGCAGGCCGCGATTATGGCGATGCCTTCTTCAGCGAGACTCTGGATGAGCCTTCCTCCGTCGTCGACAAGTTCATTCACCAGCGGGATTGTATCCATGTGAATACTCCATCAGGTTTGTGGCTCACGGCCGCGAAGAGATCCTTGGCCTCGGTCTCTGTCTTTTCTTCGTACCGGCTGGTCTCCTTCCACATCTTGGTAACACCCCAGTAGCTCCCAAGCGTAGGATTCGCGTTCCGGGCTAATTGGAAGGCGGTATCGAGTCCAGCCAACTCGACCAACTTTACAAGGTCGTGAGTCCAACATTCGGCGGCGACTCTTTTGAGATAATCTCTCGTCCCAAAAACCGCGTTGGACTCACCCAAGTGCTTGAGCAAGCAACATTTAAGGGAACACTCAATCACGTAGCCACTCAGGTAGTATGCGGCTGACCAGCGCTTTCGTCCCAAGAGAGCTTGGGCGTCTTTGAGCCGCAACTTGGCCAGCCTCTGCAGTTGCTCTCTGTCCACAATTCCACCGTGCTGACCAAACCAGTTTTGGAACCCCAGCAGTTCTAGTATCGCACTGGACGTTACTGACAGCTAGCCCGTTGGTCTCTCCGGCGTTAAAAAACCCAGAAAAGGACAGGCACTTCTCCGTCGGGCCATGCCATCATTGATGCGAGATCGAATGATACGGCGAAATGCCTATCCTTTCCTTGCTTCTCTTAGCCTTCCCGTCGACCCGGACGGGCCGTGACGTACGTTGGTCAAGGCGCCGCGCCCGGGCCATCGATAGGAACCAGGGCATCATCCTCGCGGCCCCGGCCCGCGAATCCGCCCGGGTCGCGACGCGATCGCAGGATTAGCGAGGCGCACGGCATGGCCAGACGTCGAGGGAGTGTCGGGAGTTCCGGCCGGACGGTTTCGCCGGCCAGCAAAAGGGCGAAACCGCCGTCCCGGGTGGATTCGGACAGCCCGTGGAAGGAGGCGCTCGACCAGTATTTCGAGCCCTGCCTGGCCTTCTTCTTCGCCACGGCGCACGCCGAGATCGACTGGGCCCGCGGATACGAGGCACTCGACAAGGAGCTCCAGCCGATCGTCCGCCAGTCGAGGCAGGGCCGGCGATATGTCGACAAGCTCGTGAAGGTCTGGCTCAGGGACGGTCAGGAAAAATGGCTGCTGATCCACATCGAGGTGCAGGCGAGCCGGGACCGCGAGTTCCCTCGCCGGATGCTCGTTTACAACCACCGGATCTTCGACCGATACGACCACGAGACGGTCAGCCTGGCGATCCTGGCCGACGATGACCCGAGTTGGCGTCCCGATCGGTACGAGTACGGCCGGTGGGGCTTCCGGGCGCTGATCGAATTCCCGGTTGTCAAGCTGCTGGACCACGCGGGACAATACGAGAAGCTGGAATCCGACCCGAACCCGTTCGCCGTGGTGGTGCTGGCGCACCTGAAGGCGCTGGAGACGCGGCGCTTGCCCGCCGAGCGGCACGCCTGGAAGGTGCGGCTGGTGAAGGGGCTGTACAGCCGCGGGCTGGGTCCGGAGGACCTGCGCCGGCTGCTCCGGTTCATCGACTGGATTCTGGAGTTGCCCGAGGCGCTGGAGGAGCGGTTCTGGGACGAGATCACGGCCCATCAACGGGAGGCGCACATGCCGTTTATCGACATCTTCGAGCGGAAGGAAATTGAGAAGGCCAGGGCGGAGGGTCTGGAAAAGGGTCTGGAAAAGGGTCTGGAAAAGGGTCTGGAAAAGGGACGGGAAAAGGGACGGGAAGAGGGACGGGGAGAGGGCCTACTTGAGGGCATCGAGAGATGCCTGAGAATCAAGTTCGCCGCCGCGGGCCGGGAACTGATGCCGGAAGTCCGCCAGATCCGTGATCCCGAGCGGCTTCGCGAGGTCCTGGCTGGAATTGAGAGGGCAGCCAGCCCCGATGACGTCCGCCGCATCTGGACCCGCAAGCGACGGCCGAAAGCCGAGAAGCCGCAGTGATCGACGCGTTCCCGGTCGATGGCCCGGAGGATCCGCGCCGCTGGATCATGGAGTTGCCTGAGACGTTGGAAGGACGGTTCTGGGATGAGCCGCGCCCCGGACGGATGTTTCGACCCGACAGTAGACGTGCGAGAGGATATCTCGCATCCCGGCGATCTTCTTCCAGTCGATGACTGGCATGCGCGCCCGCAGGTCGTCGGGCAGGTCCTTGGTTGCCTCCCCGATGATCTCGATGTTCCTCAGCACCGCGTCGGTCGTCAATTCGTCCCCGGCCAACCTATCTTGATCCATGCCGGCCGTGTATCGGAGGACTTTCTCGCAGCAATCGACGATGTCGGCGAGCCGCTCCTCGGGCTTACCGGGACACGAATTGCCTCCTTTTCCACCAGGGGGAGCAAGCCGGGACGTACCATGGTAGGAGTCCCGAGGTCGACGGGACGGTCGAAGAGGTCTTCGAGATAGGACTTCAGGCCGAAGAAGTTGTCGAACGTCGGCCTGTCCTCGAACGTGACGAGGATGTCGACATCGCTCCCCTCGTGATCGTCTCCCCGAGCCATCGACCCGAAGACGGCCAACGACTTTACCCCGTACTTCTTGCGCAGGGCGGGGGCCTCGGCGTGCAGGCGTTGCAGGATGGCCTGGCGGTCCATGTCGGTGTCCCTCCGGCGCGGCGGTGTACGCGGATTCATCCATTAGACCAGAGTCCAGCGGAAGAGGAAGACCAGGCTGACGATCTTGCGCTGGCTCAACTGGGCCTCGATCCGGCCGATGAGTCCGTCGCGTTGGCGGTCGATGTCCTCCTGGGCGTCGAAAAGGTCGCGCCGTTTTTTGCCGCGGCGGGCTTTCAGGTTCATGATCGTGCGCTGGAACGCCAGTTTGTCGGCGAGCGTGGCGGCCAGGGAGGCGGTCTTGCGCGCCTCGCGAATCGCGCGGTCGATGTCCTTTTGAAGACTTGCGGCAATGGCTCGACAACCCGAACGGATGATCGCTGCAAGGTCAAGAAAGGCACGGTTCCATCCGGCGTAGCTGCCCGTTTTCCCGTCGACGAGTTGCTCTCCGCCCGACCCCGACCAGGGGCCTGGCTGCCGGCGGTCAGGAGGCTGATGTCCGCCGGGTCCCGGCCGGCGGCGGCGAGGGCGGCCGGGATGGCCGTCGGCCGTTCGAGGATGTCCACGAGACGCCGTCAGCGGCGGCGGCCAGGACCGAGAGACCGAACCGCTTGCCCACCGTCGAGCGAGCCCCATCCTATCCGGCAGACGCGAACTCGGGACCACGGATCATGTCGAGTTGCCGGGAAGACCGTGGCGGACGTATCATCGGCGTGAGGGACCCCACTGACCAGCCCGGAGAGAGCCGCGATGAGCCTGTTGACAATCGAGGGAACCTACAAGGACGGGCAGATCCAACTGGCCGAGCGTCCGCACTTGCCCGAGGCCGAGGCCCGCGTCCTCGTCACGTTCCTGCCCGGTGGCCGTCCGGGTCCGACTTCGACTTCCGCCATCAAGGTCGATCACAATCGCGAAGCCCTGCGGCAGCGGGCCTTCGCGCGCATGGAAGAAGGTCTTCACCTGGGAGGGTCGCCCTACCCTCGCCGCGAGGAACTCCATGATCGCTTCGACCAGTAGCCCTCGCGCCCTTGTGGACACCAACGTCGTGGTCTATGCCTACGATGTCAACGAACCAAATAAACACGAGATCGCGCGGGCGCTCCTCAGGCGACTGTCCGACGAGGGTCGGCTCATCTTCAGCGCCCAGGTTTTCAACGAGTTCGGCTCGGTGATGATGAGCCGGAAGCGCAAGAATCCGTTCGGGCCGGACGAGATCGCGGTCATCCTTCGCGAGCTCGAGGCGACCGGCGAGGTCGTGCCGATCACGGCCTCGGCGACCTTCCGCAGCCTCGCCGCGATGCCGCGTCATGGCCTCTCATTCTGGGACGCCCTGATCTGGTCGGCCGCGGCTGAGAACGAGGTCGCGGTCATCTATTCCGAGGACTTCCAGGCCGGCCGCGACATCGAAAGGGTGCTGTTCGTCAATCCGTTCCTGCCCGAGCCGTCGCCGACCTGATCGCGATCGCGCAAGCAGGCAGGCACGCGAAGCACGATCAGGACGGGGCTCGCTCAGGTCCAGAGGTCCGAGAGCGCCTGAGGATCGGCGGCGGGACGATCCGCTCGAACTGCGTAGCGCAGGGATCGCCGTGTTTCCCGTCTTCACCCGACGCTCACCCCAACCGACCCCGATCCCGGCCCGCCGACGGTCGGCAGTGTGATGTCCGCCGGGTTCCGGCCGGCGGCGGGCAGGCTCGCCGGATCGGACGGATCGGGCTGGGCGTGGAAGTATGATAGTCACAATTGTAAATTCGTATGCCGGCCCCTTTGCCGCGGCTGATCCCTCTCCCACGGCCCGGGGCAGGAGCCATTCGAAAAGGCAAAGGGCCCGGGCGCAAACGAGCTGGCGGTGTGATGGCCCGTCTTGCTTCCCCCGACAAGATCTGGCTATCATCTAGCCAGAATGCCCTTCCAGATCATCATTATCGCCCGAGGCTCTTGGCGATCTCCGACGCCTGAGCGCGTTCGAGCGGGCCAGGGTGCGCGACGCCCTGGAGGTCCATCTGCGGCATGAGCCGACCAGGATCAGCAAGAGTCGGATCAAGCGCCTGCGGAAGTTGACTCATCCGCAATACCGGCTCCGCGTCGATGATTTGCGGGTCTTCTATGACGTCGAGGGCGATGAGGTCCAGGTCCTGGCCATCGTGGAGAAATCCGGCGCGGACGACTGGCTCAGAGAGATGGGAGGGAGAGATGAGGACGGTCCCGCTGTCGGAAGTGAAGGATGACCTGTCGAAGTACCTGCGGCTCGCCGAGACGGAAGAGGTCGTGATCACCCGGCACGGGAAGCCGGCCGGGGTGCTGATCGGCTTCGGGTCGGAGGACGACTGGCTCGACTACCGTCTCGAGCACGACCCGGACTTCCGCCGCCGGATCGAGTCGGCGCGGGCGAGCCTGCGCCGCGGGGAAGGTGTCCGGCTCGAGGATGTCGGGGATTGAATCATCGCCCGATCCGATCTGGCGGACCGGTCGGTCCCGACCGGAAATCGGAATGGATACTGGTCCCGGTCCAGACTTTCCAGCCGTCCGAGTGATTGAAGAAATGACCCGCTCGATCCGCCAGGCGCGGCTGCGGTCTGCGTACCCCCCGCTGCCACCACCGTATCTGTCCCGCCCACGCCTGTCAGCAGCGGTCAGGAGTTGAGCCACTTTCGCGGCCAGGGTGAGCCACCCCCTGACGGGGGTTGCGCCCTTGTGCCTGGCCCCAAGTGCCCTCAGCATCAG
>JAKAUH010001062.1 GCA_021818605.1 Planctomycetota bacterium | reverse complement strand
ACCCCGGAAAGCGCGCGAACGAACCCAATCTCGGCGCCCGGCGACCCTGGAAAGCGCGCGAACGAACCCAATCTCGGCGCCCGGCGACCCTGGAAAGCGTGCGAACGAACCCAATCTCAGAGTTCTGGAGGTGGAAAAATGCAAAACGAAGCCAATTTCGCCTCTATATTCGCCCCATAGCCTCCAGATTTCCGCCAGGTGGACGATCGCATCCCGGAAGCACCTGTTTGGCTGCATGCTGCCAGGCGACAGCCGCACCTCACCGGACCCTGGTTCATTCCGAGCCCTTCCAGACTCAAATCCGACCCCCGACAGAATGCAACCGATCGTTCGTGCGTCTAACGGTGAGAGAATCCACCAGTCCGACGCGACCAACCGTCAGGTGCGTGCATGCGCCGAGGAGAGCGCCGGCCGGACCGATCGAACAACCAAACCGGGGAGACCGACCGTGCGACACCCAACCCGCACCCGATCGTGCTGCGCGCCGCGACCGATCGCCGAACCTCGTCAGCCAGACCGGAGCCATCGATGGCGAACGACCGCGCTGGGTCGATCGGTCATACTGACCGCAACAACTCTGGTGATACTGCTGGTCGCAACGACAGCAGCGGCGCCGGCGCACGCCCAGGACGCCAGCGCGATCCGCCCGGCCGAGGCGGTCGCGCCGATCGCGCCGGAGCTGCCCGCGGCGATCCTGGCCGACCTGGAGGAGTCGCGATTCGTCGCGGCGGCCGCTGCGCTCGAGCCCCTGGCGAGCGACGGAACTCGCTCGCCCGACGATCGGGCGTTCCTCGGCTGGATCCGAGGGCTCGCGCTGCGGCGGGCCGTGCGGCTGGATGCGTCGGCGACCGCGCTGCGGGACGCGATGACCGCCGCGCCCGGCTCGGTCTGGATCGGCAAGCTCCGCGGCGAGCTGGCGGCCGTCGAGCTGGCGCGCAAGGAACCTGCCGCGGCCGAGCGCCTGGCCCGCGCCGAGGTCGAGGCCCTGCTGGCCCCCGCGCGCAAGGACCGCCTCGCCGCGTTCGTCGAGGGCTTCGCCCGTCGGCTGCTCGTGCCCGGCGACCCACTTGTGCCGGCCGATCCCGGGAGCGCATACGGGCTGTTCCACCTGGCCCACGAGATCGCCCGCGGTGACGCGGCTCGGGGCCGGCTGCTCCTGGCCATGGCTCGCGCCAGCCGCGCGGGCGGAGACCTCCCGCGGGCCGCGAATGAGCTGCAAGCTTACCTGGACCAGCATCCCAGCGCCGCCGACCGGGCTCGCGTCAGCTACGAGCTGGCCGAGGTCGAGCAGCAGAATGGCCAGCATGCCGCCGCCCGCAACCGCTGGACCGACCTGGCCCGGCAACTCGAAGGGCCGGCGAAGACAGATCCCGCCGCCCGCGATCTTCGCGCCCGGTGCCTCTACCAGATCGGCCGATCGTACCTCGACGAGATGCGCGCTGGGCCTGACGTCGCGAGGATTCGCGTCGGCCTCGCGGTGGCCGCGCTGCGGCGGTTCCTCGCCGCTGAGCCGTCGCACGAGCTGGCCGTCGAGGCGGCCTATCAGGTCGCCGACGCCCTCGAAAAAGGCGGCCAGAGTCAGCCGGCGCTCGACGCCTTTCGCGCGTTCCTCAAGGGCCAGGACTATCGCGCCGAGACCCCACAGGCTCGCCGCTGCCTGGCCGAGCTGACTCCGCCCGCCACGTTCGAGATCGCCGCGATCCTCCAGGCGCAGGGCAAGCTCGACGAAGCTCTGGCCGCCTATCGTCGATACACCGAGCAATTCCCCGGCGGCCCGCAGCTTGCGGCCGCCCAGCGCGCGATCCTCGACGTCGAGCTGGCGATCACCGACGAGCACGACCGTCGCGGCCGGTACGAGCAGGCCCGCGCGGCACGCGAGGCGTTCATCGCCCGCAACCCGCTGGACCCTCGCGTTCCGCTGGCGCTGTTTCGCAACGGCCGCAGCCTGCTGGCCCAGGGCCAGGTCGACCGTGCGATCGCCGCGTGGGAGGCGCTGATCGCCCGGTTCCCCGATGACGCGAACACCGCCCGGCCGCACTGGGAGATCGCCCGCGTCTACGAGGAGCGCAGGGCCGACCCCGCGCGGGCCATCGACCACCTGCGCCGGGTGAAAGCGCACCCCTGGATGGCCAGGGCCCGCGAGCGGATCGCCGTGCTCGAGTCGCAGACGCTCGCGGTCGTCACCCCACGGACATTTCGCTCGAGCGAGGTCCCCGCGCTGAAGATCACCACGCGCAACATCAACGCGCTGAGCTTCGCCGCGTATCGCCTCGACGCCGAGGACTACTTCCGCAAGAAGCACCGCCTGAACGGAGTCGAGTCGCTCGCGATTGACCTCGTCGCGCCCGAGCACGCCTGGACTGAGAAAATCCCCGGCTCGGCGAAGTACGTCCCGGTCGAGCGCACCGTGCCGCTGAAACCGATCAACGCGCCCGGCGCCTGGGTCGTCAAGGTGGGCGACGACGCGACGATCCACGCGGTGACCCTCGTCGTCGTCACCGACGTCCAGGCGATCGTCAAGGCGTCGCGCGACCAGGTGCTGGTCTTCGCGCAGGATCCATCCACCGGCAAGGGCCGCGCCGGCGCGACCGTGCTGGCCGCGAACCCGGCCGGAATCGTGCTCACGGGACGCACCGGGCCGGATGGCGTGCTGCTCGCGAACTGGCCGAAGCCGCAGGCCCAGATGGCGAGGCTCGAGTACCTGGTCCTGGACGGCCCGCACGTCGCCGCGACCGGGCTGAACCTGCCCGACTCCGTCGCGCAGGGGCTCTCGCCGCGGGCCCTGATCTACACCGATCGCCCGGCGTACCGGCCGGGTCAGCGCGCCTCGATTCGCGGCATCCTCCGCGACGTGAAGGACGGCCGCTTCGACCCGGGCGCGGGCGTAACCTACCGGCTCGAGGTGCTGGATGGCCGGGGCCGCCGGATTGTCGGCCAGTCGGTCACGCTCTCGCCCTTCGGCACGTTCCACGCCGAGGTGCCGCTCGACACCGCAGCGCCCGTCGGCACCTACCGCATCCGCGTGTTCCGCCCCGGCGGCCGCGACTTCGGCGGCTCGTTCGAGGTCCGGGCCTACCGGCTGGCAAGGGCCGAGCTGACCGTCGAGCTGCCGCGCACCGTCTATTTCCGCGGCGAAGCCGTCGAGGGCCACGCGCAGGCCCGCTACCCGGACGGCACGCCGATGGCCGGCCGGCCGATCGCCGTGAAACTTCCCAACGGCCGGACCCTCCACGGCACCACCGACGCCGCCGGCAAGTTTCCGTTCTCGCTCGCAACCGCCGACCTCCCCGACGCCCGCAAGCTGCCGATCGTCGCCCGGCTGACCGAGGACGACGTCGAGGCGACCGGCCTCGCCGCACTCGCCACGCTGGGCTTCTCGATCGAGCCGAGCCTGGCGCGGTCGGTGTACCTCAGCGGCGAGGCGTTCCCGCTCCGCGCCATGACTCGCGACGCCACCGGCCGGCCGACCGGCCGGACGCTCTCGGCCGCCGTTATCAAGCGGATCACCGAGCACCCCAGCTTCATCGACCAGGATGACGGAACAGTTCAGACGAGGCCCGGCATCGCCCGCGTCGCCGAGCGCGAGGTCGCGCGCCTGACTCTCGCGACCGACCCGAAGACCGGCGAGGGCTCGGTCAACGTCAAGGTCGAGGACGACGAGGGCGGCCTGTATGTCCTGCGCCTCTCGGGCACCGACCGGTTCGGCAACCCCGTGATCGCCGAGCGCATGGTGACGATCTCGGGCTCGAAGGACCCGCGTCGACTGCGGCTGCTCTCGGACCGCCTCCGGTTCAAGGTGGGCGAGCACGCGAGCGTCAACCTGCACGCCCGCGGCGGAGCATCGACGGCACTCATCGCCTGGGAGGCCGATCGGATCCTCAGATACCGCCTCGTGCCGATCAAGCAGGGCGACAATGCGATCGCCTGGGACGTTCAGGGCGATGAGTTCCCCAGCGTCACGCTGACCGCCGCCCGCATGCTCGGCGACGCGCTCGATGAGTCGCGGCTCGACCTGAGTTATGACCGCGATCTGCGGATCACGGTTGCCCCGGCGCGTCCGGTGGTCGGACCTGGCGATCAGATCGAGCTGGAGGTTACAACGCGCGACCAGCGTGGCCGCCCGGTCGCCGCCGAGCTGTCGCTGTCGCTGGCGATGGTCGACCGCGCGTTGCTCGCACGTTTCGGCGACAAACTACCGCCGATCCGGCAGACATTCAACGACCTGGCACGCACAGGCGCCTTCGCGACGCGGGCGACGAATACCTTCCAGTACGCGCCGAGGGCCATCTCGATGCGGCTCCCGGGATCGAACGGGTCGAGCCGGCCATCGATCGATGCGCCGCCGGTCGCACAGTTGCGCGGGCAAGGCACGGTCCCGCCGACCGATCCGACGACATCGCGCGGCCCACGACCCCGGGCCGCGGACCCATCGGCCGCGTCGATGGAGGCCCGCAACCGCGCGGTGCGCGCGATCCTCGATGAGCCGGTCGACATGCCGTTCGCGGTCGAAACGCCGCTCGACAACGTGCTCAAGTACATCAAACAGGCCACGATGCGAGCCAATCGTCCGGCGCTCCAGATCTACATCGACCCGGTCGGGCTTCAGGAGGCCGAGCGGAGCCTCAATTCCACCGTCCAGCTCGACCTCGAGGGCGTGCCGCTCCGCACGAGCCTGAAACTGATGCTCGAGCAGCTCGGGCTGACTTACCGGATCGAGGACGGCGTCGTCAGGATCATCTCGCAGGACTCGGCCGATGAGGCGCTCGGGGAAGCCGAGCGCGCCATGGAGGGCGAGCCGAACGGGCGCGGCGGCATGGTCATGGGTGGCATGGGCGGCATGGGGATGATGGCCGGAATGGGCGGCGGCATGGGCGGCGGAGGTGGCCGCGGCCCGCTCGTCGTCGGCACGCAGGGCGGTGGGGCGGAGAACTTCTCGCCTGGTCCCGCCATACCGGTTGGGAATACCGATGCGAAGGAAAAGGCCCCAGCGGCCAGGCCCGCGAATCCCCTGGCGCATCAGATGCAGGCCGCCGCCGGCAAGCCGCCCGAGGACCGCGCGGCGTTCGTCGAGACGGCGTACTGGAACCAGTCGGTCGTCAAAGATGCGAACGGCCTCGCCCGCGTCACGTTCCGCGCCCCGACGGCCCTGTCCGAGTACCGCCTGGCCGCGCTGGGGGTGACGGGTCGCGAGACGCTGGTCGGCGACGCCACCTCGGTCCTCTCGATCCGCAAGCCCTTTCATATCGAGCTGAAAGCCCCGTCCATCCTCGTCGAGGGAGACGAGCCGCGGCTGCCGGTGCGGATTCACCACGCCGGGATCAAGGGCCCGGCGAAGGTGACGCTCGAGGTCGTCGCCGACGGCCGGACCGAGGTTTTCCCGAAAGAGATCGTCCTGGCCGATGGGGGCGTTACGGAGGTCCTGCTCGACGCCGTCCGCGTGCCGAGCGCGGATCGCTTGCGGCTGTCAGTGTCGGCCTCGTCTTCCGACGGTGCCGGAGCCGCCGATCGGCTCGCACTCGATGTCCCGGTGCGCGCCTGGGGCCTGCCGGTGTTCGCGTCGGCCTCGGGCCGGTCGAGCGACGATGCCACCGCGTTCGTTGCGCTGACGCCGGGACGGCGCTACGAGAACCCCGAGATGCGAATCGCGCTTTCCCCCCGCGCCGGGCGGATGCTCGTCGAGCTGGCGCTCGATGACTCAGCCGTCGGCTTCACCGGGCGCCCCGAGCTGGGCTGCATGCCGATCGGCACGACGGTCGAGCGGGCCGGCGCTCTGCTGGGCGCGTCGGCCGCGCTGGCCGCGCTCCGCGACGCTCCCAACCGCGAAGGTGACGACGCCGCGCGGCTCTCGGCGCGGGTGGCGGGAAGCGTCACCGAGCTGGTCTCGGCCCAGAGCCCCGACGGAAGCTGGCCGTGGATTCCCGTCGCCGCGGCGCCCGGCGAGCAGGAGTCCGACTCCCGCGGCAACCTGCTCGCCACGGCGCGGGCGGTCTGGGCGCTCACGTCGGCCGAGCCGCTCGGACAGGGCGCGGATCCCTCGGTCCTCGACAGGGCGGCAAGGTATCTCGAGCAATCCCTGGCCGGTCTCGACGCGGCCGAGTTCACCCCACGCGCCGAGGCGCTGCACGCCCTGGCCCTGCGCGGTCGGGCGCGGTTCGAGACGGTCAACGCGCTGGTGCGCAACCGGCTGGTGCTCTCGGATCGAACGCTCGCCCTGCTGGCGATGACCCTGGCGCGGCTGGATCACGCCGGCGCCGCCGCGGAGGTGCTCGACGTCCTCGCGACCCGCGCCCGGACCGAGCCGACCGGTCCCGGCCGGCCACCCTTGCGGTACTGGACCGATGGCGTCGCCCCGGTCCGCGGCCTGCCCGGCACGAACGTTGAGACCACCGCGCTGGCCGCGCTGGCATTCGCCCGCGTGCGCCCCGGCTCGGCCGAGGCCACAGGCGCCCGCGCCTGGCTGCTGGCGCACCGCGTCGGCAACGGCTGGATCCCCGCCGAGGCTCGCGGCCTGGCGATCCAGGCCCTGGCCGCCGCGCCCGGCGAGGGCCGCGACGGTGGCGACGGCGAGGATCGCTATCGTCTGGTCATCACGGTCAACGACACCGAGGTCTTCCGCACCGAGGTCAACGGCCCGGTCGAGGGCCGCGAGATCGACGTGCCGCGGAGGTTGCTCAGGCCCGGCGCCGAGAACCGCGTGGCGTTCGACATCGAGGGCCGCGGCACGTTCGCCTACGCCGTGACGCTCTCGGGCGTCACCCGCGATTTCGCCGCCGCGCGGCCGCCGACCGGTCGGAACGCCCCCGCGTCGGGACCGGCCGCCACGATCCGGCGCCGCGCGTACCTGGCCGAGTGGCCCGAGCTCGACGGCCGGCCGCTCATGATTGGGTTCGACCGGGTGGTCAACGCCACCCCGTTCGAGAACCGCGCGACCCAGGTCGGCCGCGGCGCGGCGGTCCGCGTCGAGGTCGAGGCCGACCGCGCCACCAGCGGCCACAGCGAGACTGGCGGGCCCGTCGTGATCCACGAGTACCTGCCGGCGGGAACGAGCGTCGTCCCCGAGTCGGTGGGGTCCGAACAGACCATCGACTGGATCGTCTCCGATGGGCTGCTCACCGTCTTCGCCCCCGCCGGTCTCGCGCGGGTGGAGTTCCAGTACGAGCTGCGCGGCGAGATCCCCGGTCGCTACCGTGTCCTGCCGACGGCCATTCAGGCCGCCGAGGACCCGGGCCGCGGCGACTTCGGTGCGCCGGGCGCACTCGCCGTGCTCGCCCCCGGCGATCCGATCACCGACGTCTATCGCCCGACGCCCAACGAGCTGTTCGACCGGGGCAAGCGCCTCTTCGACGCCGGACGCCTGGCCGATGCGGCAGTTCCGCTCGAATCGCTGTTCGAGGGCTATACCCTCCGCGACGACGTCCTCAAGGACACAGCGCGGATGCTGCTGTACGTCGACCTCGCCCGGCACGACGCCCGTCGGATCGTCCGCGACTTCGAGATCGTCCGCGAGAAGGCGCCCGAGCTGGTCATCGCGTTCGAGACGCTGCTCTCGGTCGGCCGGGCCTATGCCGAGATCGGCGAGTTCGAGCGCGCCTACCTCGGCTGGACGGCGCTGGCCGAGGCCAGCTACCTCGAGGACGCCCGCGTCGGCGAGGTCCTGCGCGAGCGCGGCCGCGACCTGGAAGGCATCGCGCTCTTGCTCAAGCTCTGGCGCGAGACGCCCGTCGGCGCGACCGTGGACGCCGACTTCCTCGGCCTGGCACAGCTCATCGCCCGCGCCGGGCCGACTGCGTCGCGAGACGAGGCGAATCATGGGAGCAACGGTCCTGATCAACCTTCGCGTGAGGAACGGCTCCGCCAGTCGAAACGCCTGACCGAGACCTTTCTCGCCTCGACGCCCGGCAGTCCGCTCGTGGACGAGGCCGGCCTGGCGCTGGCGGCCGACGCCTACGAGCTGGGCGATCGCTCCGAGATGGTCCGGATCGCCGAGCGGTTCGCGCGGGTTCACCCGAACGGGCCGCTCCGCGACCGCTTCCGCTACAGTGAGGCGCTCGGCTACTTCCACCTCGGGCAGCTCGACCGCGCCATCGCCGATC
>JAKAUH010000625.1 GCA_021818605.1 Planctomycetota bacterium | reverse complement strand
TGAACCAGGCGAGCATGCGCTCCAGCCGTTCTCGGCCGCTTCCTTGCGGTAGCTCGGGCGGTAGTCGGCGAAGAACGCGTGCGGCGTGTCGGGATAGACGACGATCTCCGCGGTCTTGCCCGCGGCCTTCATCGCCTCGCGCATCTCCTCGACCGTCGATTGCGGGATTCCGTGATCGGCGCCGCCGTAGAGGCCCAGGATCGGGGCATCAATCGACGCGGCCAGGTCGACCGGATACCTGGGCTGGAGCGCGGTCGGAGTGTCCTTGAGCCGGCCGTACCAGGCGACGCCCGCCTTGAGGTTGTGGTTGTGCGCGGCGTACAGCCAGACGATCCGCCCGCCCCAGCAGAAGCCGGTGATCCCCAGCTTCGACACGTCGGCCTTGCCGGTGGCCCTGGCCCAGGCGACGGTCGCATCGAGGTCGGACATGACCTGGCTGTCGGGCACCTTGCGGACGATCTTGAGGATCTCGGGGAAGTCGGTCAGTTTGGACACGTCGCCCTGGCGCGCGTACATCTCGGTCGCCACGGCAAAATAGCCGAGCTTGGCGAGCCGGCGGCAGATGTCCTTGATGTGCTCGTGGACGCCGAAGATCTCCTGGACGACGAGGATCGTCGGCAGGTTCGAGCCGCCCGCCGGCATGGCGCGGTAGGCGGGGACCTCGCCGCCCTCGACGGGAATCTTGACCTCGCCCGCCTCGAGACCCTTCGTGTCGGTCGTGATCGTCTGAGCGGAGACGGGCTGGGTGGCCATCGCGAATCCGGCGGCGAGCGAGGTGACCACGAACTCGCGCCGGGACCAGTTCGACCGCGGGGTCAGGCTCGTCAGGTCGTCGTGCATGGCAGTCGTTCCTTCTGGTTGGGGACGGGGCGCGCCTTTGGTCCCTCGATCGCCGGAGGCGTCAGGCGCGAAACGCACGACCCCGGGCGAATCCGGGGCCGATCCGGTCGGCTGACATGATAACCGCCGGGCTGGCGGCGTTCGAGAGTTCGCCCACCCTGTCCGGATGCTTGCCGAGGAGCGATCGGTTCGGCAAGATGGAACGGTCAAGATTGGGCGTCAGTGAGCATCGATGATCGCCCGATCAGTCGTCGCGCCGTGGCCGAATCATCTCGGAGGCGTCCATGAGTGGCCGTTCGCGAACGCTCGCCCTGCTCGGCGGCCTGGGGCTGACCGTGGGCACGCTGGCCGTCGCCCATCCCGCACCCCAGGATGGCGCCCAGCGCCCCAGGCCTGGGCTGACCGCCCAGCAGTCGAAGCAGGCTGTCGAGCTGGTCAAGGACGCGATGAAGCAGATCCGGCGGCAGACCGAGGGTGCCGAGGCCCCGCAGGCCGACCGCCGTGAGTTCATCGTCAACGTTGAGCTACTGAACGACAAGGGCGAGAACCGGTCCGAGGGAGCCGGCAAGCCGAAGCCGAACGAGCCCGCCGGCAAGGAGACTGCGGCCGCTACCGCCGCGAATCCCCGCGCGGTCGTCACCTCCTACCGTTATTTCGACGACATCACGATGTTCTCGACCGTCGACCTGAAGACAGGACGGGTGCTCGAGGTCCAGACGGCGCAGCACGTGCCGACGCCGCTGTCCGACGGCGAGTTCGACGAGGCCGTCGCGATGGCGAAGGAACGGAGCGACGAGGTGAAGCGGCTGTACAGGCGGTTCGGGAAGGAACTCTCGGTGTACGGTCAGTTCAGCCAGTTCGTTGCCGAGGGGGACGCGCGCCGGCATCGCGTCGTCCACCTGAATTATCGCGTGGGCAAGCGCGATCTGAGCTATCCCCGCCCGCAGGTCGACCTGACCACCCGCCGCGTGACGCTGCCGGCGCCCGAGGCTGATCCCGATGCGCCCGCCCCTCGCCGCCGAACAGGCAACGGTGCCGCTGGCACCGGGGGCAACGGCGGCGGAAATCGCAACGATTGACCCGAACCGGAGACACTGCGCATGCCCGGCTCCCGTCCGTCTCGTCGGATTCTTGGACTCGCGCTGCTGGGGGTCTGGCTCCTCCCGTGCGGGCCGGCGATGGCCCAGCGACTTTACCGGCGGCAATCGCTGGCCGATCCGCCGTCGCAGGAGGTCGTCACCGAGTTCCTGGTGAGCGAGTCGGGCGGGTCCGAGCCGCGCAAGGGGACGGCCTGGAAGGTCCACGTCGCCCGCGGCTTGCACCGGGGACTTTATATCACGGGCGCGTGGTTCAAGCGGGACCTGTCGGAGGACTGGATCAAGATCCTGAATGACGCGCGGGTCTCCGAGCTTTTTGTCCCGTATCATCTGCACAGCCAGGTCCGCTATTTCGACCTGACCGGGTTCTCGTTTCCGCTCGCCGAGGTCAAGGCCGAGGACGCCGGGCCGTTCGGCACGATCCTGCCGCCGTTCCAGGGGGACGACCACGCCACGGTTGTCAAGGAAGTGCGGGACCGGGGCGTTATCTGGAAGGACTACGCGCACGGCGTCCGCCGCGGGCGCGAGCTGATCCTGTGGGGTGCGCTCCAGGCGGGGAACTACGTCTACCTCATGTCGTACTCCTTCCACGACGACGGCACGATCGCGCTGCGCGTCGGGGCGACCGGGCAGAACCTGCCGGGCCAGCGGTACGAGGCGCACGTGCACAGCGCCCACTGGCGGATCGACATCGACCTGGTCGACGGCAGCAAGAACTCGGCGATGCTGATGAAGCACCTCGAGGACCCGCGCAGCCTGGGCGCCGAGGACATCAAGGAGCCGTTCAACGGGGGGATGGAAGGCGGCGTCGACTGGGACCCGAAGGAGTTCACCATGATCCGGGTCGAGTCGCAGAAGAAGAACGCGCGGGGCGAACCGATCGCCTACGACCTCATGCCCCTGCGTTACGGGACGCCGCGGCACAACGAGGAGTTTACCCACCACGACCTCTGGGTCAGCCGCTCGCATTCGGACCGGCCGATGGAGTATCTCTTCATCAATTTGCCCGAGGCTGTGCGAGACAGAGAGCTGGTTGAGGAGACGGACATCGTTCTCTGGGCCAACTCGGCCGTGCACCACGAGCCCCGACACGAGGACGGCATGCCCGGGGCGCGGACGCGGATCTGGCCGGGCGACGATGCGTGGGAGGGCTCGGCGCTCGTCATGTGGAGCGGCATCGATCTTCGCCCGCGCAATCTGTTCGACCGAACGCCGTTCTATCCGTATGCGGCGACTCCGTCGCCGCAGCAGGTGAACCGGCGTGGTGGCCGGGGCGCCTCGGATCGCGGGACCGGTGAGAACGCTCAGCCAGCCGCGCCGGCCGGCTCGGGCGCCGACGCGACCTCGGGGTCATCGTCGACCGAGCCGCGCAGGCGATGAGGCGGGGCGGTCGCGCGGGAATGGCCCGATTCACATTCGCCGCGGTGATCAGGCCGCAGCGCCATCCACATGCCGAAGCCGGCCATCATCAGGACGATGCTGATGTGCTGCGCCCAGGTCATGCCGAGGAAGATCGTCGGTTCGTCGCCGCGGATCGCCTCGATCGGCCAGCGGGTCAGCGGATAGGCGATCATCAGGACCGCCATCAACTGCCCGGGGCGTCTCGGCCGGGAGGAATAGGCGAGCAGGACGGCCAGCACGATCAGCCCCGCGGCGAACGAGTAGAGCTGGGCCGGATGGACCGGCAGCGAAAACGGGGCATCAGGGCTGATCAGGCCGGCGTTGAGCTGGCGGACCCAGGCGTGGCTGCCGTGTGGGAACCGGACAGCCCAGGGGAGGCTGCAGGTGGCACCGTGGCAGCACCCGTTGAAGAAGCAGCCGATTCGTCCCAGTGCCGCGCCGATCGCGACGCCCGGCGCGGCCAGGTCGCACATCCGCAGGAACGGAAATGGGCGGCGATACCAGTAGAGGATCGAGCCCGCCAGCCCGCCGAGGATGCATCCGTAGAAGACGTTGCCGCCCTCCCAGGTGCGGAGGAGGTCGGTCGGCCGGTGGAACGCCTCGGGGTGCTGGATGAAGAAGAAGAATCGAGCGCCGATCACGCCGCCCAGGAAGAGCCAGGCGGCGAGTTCGTAGACCGCGTTGGGATCGACCTTTTCCCTGGGTGCACGCCAGACGGCCAGCGCCAGCGCCGCGAAACACGCGACAAAGATGAACACGCCATAGGCATGGACGTGCAGGCCCAGCTCGGGCACCATGAACAGGATCGGTCGCATCCCTGCTCCTCGCTTTTGGGGCGTGGCTGTTTCCGTGCCGCCCTGATGGGCGCGGGGAATCCGCGCCGCGGGGCCAGAATGCCATGGAACGCGGTTTTCTAGAAGGGGGAAATCCGGAAAACGGAAAGATGCAACGCAGAAAGCAGAGAGCAAAAGGCAGAGAATAGAAGGCAGAATGAAACGCGGTCCTCGGGGGCCACGACTCTGGGGGGCCAGGACCTTGCCCGATCGACGGAGCCATCGAGGCGCGGACCCGCGGGACGCCGAGGCGTTCGGAGCCTCGAGTCGCCCGGCGCTGTGCTCGGCCGTGCGCGACCTCTCGTGGCTGCTGAGTCGCGGCTATGCGCCGACCTCGTCGCTCAAGCTCGTGGGCGATCGCTGGGGGCTCACCGAGCGGCAGCGAATGGCCGTACGTCGATCGGCCTGCGCCGACGACGACCGCGCCCGACGCGCCTTGGCCCGGGTCGATCGTGCGGACCTGGCCGGAGGGATCCTCTGGGTCGACGGGTTCAACGTGCTGACGACGGTTGAATCCCACCTGGGCGGCGGGGTGGTGCTGCGCTGTCGCGACGGGACATTCCGCGACCTGGCCGGCGTGCATGGGACGTATCGCCGGGTTGTCGAGACGTCGTCGGCGCTCCGGGCGATCGGTGCGTGGCTGGGCGAGTCGAGCGTCGCCGAGGTGCGCTGGCTGTTCGATCGGCCGGTGTCGAACAGCGGGCGGATCGCCAGCCTCGTGCGCGACATGGCCGCCGAGCGGGGACTCGCGTGGTCGGTCGAGCTGGCGAACAACCCCGATCGGGTGCTCGCGGACTCGGTCGACATCGTGGCGACGGCGGACAGCGGGATCCTCGACGCGGGCCCTCGTTGGTATAACCTGGCGCGCAAGGTGATTGAGTCGCTCGGAGGCGTCGAGCGCGTCGTCGATCTGTCGGGCGATTGAGGGCTCTGTGGAAGCGCATCCAGCGTCCGCCGCGAGGAACTGGACAGGACGTGGCGATTCACGCGGTCGGTCGGTATGATCTGGGGGTCCTCGGATCAGGCGGTCGGCACGGCGATGGGGGAGGGCGGATGTCGCGGATTCTGTTGAGCCACTTCCTCGGCCTGGTCGGCGCCGTGATCGGCGGCGTGGCGGGGTTTTATGCGTTTGGTTGGCTGGAAGGTAAGGGCTTCTACGGGCTGGCGATCCCGGGCTCATTCCTGGGGCTGGGGTGCGGCCTGCTGGCGCAGCATCGCTCGGTGCCGCGGGGGATCGTCTGCGCCATCGCCTCGCTGGGGTTGTCGCTCTTCACGGAATGGCATTTTCATCCCTTCCAGGCCGATGGCAGCTTCGCGTACATGATCCAGCATCTTGGCGACCTCGGGCCCGTAACACTCCTGATGACGGGTCTGGCGACGGTGATCGCGTTCTGGGTCGGTCAGGATGCCGGGTTCCGGCTGCTGCGGTGGGGTAGTGGGCCGGCTCCCTCGATGGAATCGAAACCGCCGAGCAGCGGAGAGACCGCCTGAGCATGATGCGGGGCGCCCCTGCCATTTCGGGCCGATCGTCCTACAATTCCACGTAGGGCCCGCGAGGGCGTTCCCGGCTGCTCGACACGTCAGAAAGGACAGGAGCCACGCCAATGGCCACGACCACGTCTCCGTCGCAGGCGCCCTCGGGAGCGGAGAGCGACAGGGCCCTGCGGGACCGGCAGATGCGGCAGGCGGAGGAGCTGCTGGGCCCTGGGAACGCGGCGGCCGGGTTCGCCAGGGCGTTGTTTCGGGGCGAGTTCCGCGCCGAGGCGATGTTTCCGTATCCCGAGCTGAGCGAGGCGGAGCGGCCCGGCGTCGAGGCGTCCGTCGCGGCCGTGCGCGCGTTCGCCGAGCAGCACATCGACGCGGCGGCGATCGACCGCGAGGCCGACATCCCGCCGTCGGTGATCCGCGGGCTGGCGGACCTCGGCGTCCTGGGCATGGCCGCGCCAGTGGAGTGGGGCGGGCGCGGGATCTCGCAGATGGGCTACTGCCGGATCATGGAGGTGATCGGCGCGCATTGCGCATCGACGGCCGTGTTCGTCAACGCGCATCACTCGATCGGCCTGCGGGCGCTCGTCCTGTTCGGCACGCCCGAGCAGAAGGAACGCTGGCTGCCTCCGCTGATCCGGGCTGAAAAGCTGGCCGCGTTCGCTCTCACCGAGGAACAGGCGGGCTCCGACGCCAGCAACGTCCAGACGACCGCCCGGCCGTCGGAGGACGGCCAGACGTACATCCTGAATGGGACCAAGCGCTACATCACCAACGGCGCGATTGCGGGCGTCCTGACGGTGATGGCCCGCACGCCGGACCCGCGGGGCGGCGATCCGAAGGTCACGGCGTTCCTGGTCACGCCCGACATGCCGGGCTTCGAGGTCGTCGAGGCCCGGATGCCCAAGTGCGGCATCCGCGGCACGGCCACGGCGAAGCTGGCGTTCCACGACATGCCCGTGCCGGCCGCCAATATCCTCGGCCAGCCCGGCAAGGGACTGAAGGTCGCGCTGACCGTGCTCGATTTCGGCCGGACGACCTTCGGCGCCAGTTGCACAGGGCTGGCCAAAGCCTGCGTGGCCGCCGCCACCCAGCACGCCGCGCGCCGCGTCCAGTTCGGCCGCCCGCTGGCACAGCTCGAGCTCATCAAGAAGAAGATTGCTTATCTCGCGGCGACCGCGTACGCGATGGAGGCGACCACGTATCAGACGGCCGCGCTCATCGACCGGGGGGCCGAGGACTACATGCTGGAAACGGCGATCCTCAAGGTCTTCTCGACCGAGGCCCTCTGGCACGGCGTTTATGAGACCCTCCAGGTATACGGCGGCCAGGGATATTTCAGCGACGAACCCTATGAGCGGTTCATGCGCGACGCGCGGATCAACACGATCGGCGAGGGCGCGAACGAGGTCCTCAAGGCGTTCATCGCGCTGGTCGGCATGCGCGAGATCGGCGAGGGTCTGAAATCGACCCTGGAGGGCCTGAAAAGCCCCGGCAGCTTCCTGCCGACGTTCTGGGGATTCGCCCGCGGCCACCTGGGCAAGATGGTCGCGGTGCCGACCGTGCCGGTCGCCACGGCGATGCTGCGACCGATGGCCCAGGCGTTGTCGCGCCGCGTGGCGCGGTTCGGCCGGACCGTCGAGCGGCTGCTGATCGCCCACCGCGAGGCGATGCTCGACCGCCAGTATCACCAGGAGCGCATCGCCGACGCGGCGATCGCGCTGATGACGTCGGCGTGCACCCTGTCGCGGTGGGACCGCTCGGAGGCGGCGGGCTCGACCACGCCGGCCGAGCGCTCGGCGGCCGAGCTGTACCTGCGCATGGCCTGCCGGCGGTTCGACGAGTCCCTTCGCGCCCTGTCCGTTAACGACGACCGGCTGACGACCGAGGCGGCCGACGCCTCGATCAACATCTGGGGCAACCCGCACATCGCCCGATGACGACTGCCCTTCTCGAGGAGCCCGGAGAGATGGTTCACCGCGGCCTGCGTGTCCTGGTGCTGGGAGCGATCGCGATCATGATGGCTGGAGATTCCGAGGCGGATGAGCGGGCGACGCCCCTCAGGTATCCCGAGGCGCCCCGCTCGGACACGGTCGATGACTATCACGGCCAGAAGGTCGCCGATCCCTATCGACCGCTCGAGGATCCCGACTCGCCGGCCACTCGCGCCTGGGTCGAGGCCGAGAATCGGATCACCTTCGGCTTCCTCGAGTCGATCCCCCGCCGCGAGTCGATCCGCAAACGGCTCACGGCGCTCTGGGATTACGAGAAGTTCAGCACGCCGAGGCGCGAGGGGAATCGCTACTTCTTTTCGTTCAACACCGGGCTGCTGAACCAGAGCATCCTGTACACCTCGGAGTCGGTCGACGACCCCGGGCATGCCCTGCTCGACCCCAACAAGCTCTCGGCCGACGGCACCGTTGCGCTCTCGGGCGCC
>JAKAUH010000484.1 GCA_021818605.1 Planctomycetota bacterium | reverse complement strand
CCGGGATAATACAGTGTGTCGCCGCGCCAGGGGGTGATCCGGAGGAAGTCGAGGAAGCCGGGCTCGAGCCAGTCCCCGGAGTCGAGGAAGCAGGCCAGGTCGCCGCTGGAGGCCCGAACTCCGATCTCACGCGACATGGCCGTCGAGCCGCGGGCGGCCAGCTCGATGATGCGGACGCGATAGCGCCGCTTCATCAGGTAATTCTCCGAGGCCCTGACCGCCTCCAGCGTCTCGGGCGGGCTGCCGCTACAGACGAAGACCACCTCGAGCCAGGGGTAATCCTGCAAGTAGATCGAATGCGCCAGCCGGACGATCTCGGTCGTCCCGTTCACCACGGGCACGACGATGCTGACCAGCGGCTCGATCGATCCGGCGGGCCGCGTCGACGACGGCCGTTCCCCGCCCGGCGCGCCACGGCCCAGCCAGGCATCGAGCAGGCCGTGGGCGTTCGATTCCTCGCCGCGGATCAGGCACAGGTCGGTCCGCCGGGGGAGCTCGTCGTCCACCCTCCAGAACCTTCCCCGGCGGAAGATGAATCTCGGCGCCGCCGACGCCCGTCCCGTCAAGAGCGCGATCGGATCGTTGCTGATGTGGTACTCGGGCTTCTCGCAGCATCCGCAGGGCTCGTGGTCGCGGATCTCGACCCGGAGGCCCTGGTCGAAGGCGGCGTAGATGCGGCGGGTGAAGTCCTCGTCCGCCCGCGACGAGAGGGTCAGGCGCAGCGTCAGTCCCGCCGCGTGCAGCCGGCGCAGGGCCTCGAGAAACGACGGCACGGCCTCGTCGTCGTCGATGAGTACCCGGATGCATCCGCGGGCCTCGCTCGCAATCTCGTCCTCCTCGACCGGGCGCGAGGCCCAATCGACGCCCGCCGCCGTGAAGGCGATCCGCTTGCTGTCCATCCGGCGGGCGCAAGGGTCGGCCGCCACGTACCGGCTCGGCCGGATCGCGCCGACCTCGTCGTTGAGCGAGCGCGACAGGAGCACCAGCGCTCCGCTGGAGGCACCGATCGCCTCCCGAGAATAGGGCACGACCCGGCGGAAGAGCCGGGCCGCGTCCGGGCTGTCGCTCACGACCTCAACCCGGTAGTTGTCCATCACCGCCGCGAGCACCTCCAGCGCCACCGCGAGGTCCCGGAGGTGGGCCGGACGCTCCGGAGTGAACTCCGCGGGCAGGACCAGAGCCAGGCTCGGCTTCCAGCGGTATCCGGCGTGGCACGCCTGGTAATGCTCGAGGCGACGCGCCGCCGCGCGATCGAGGAACTCATCGAGCAAACGGCCCCAGATTCCGATCGCCCGGGGATCGTCGTAGGCCAGCGAACCGGTCCGACGGGCCTCGATAGCAGGATCCTCCTCCTCGTGCAATCGAAGGATACTCGCGTCCGCGTCGTCTCCGGCGGCGACCTTCAGGGCGGCTGTGTTCGAGATCATCGGGCAGGCCTCCTCGCTTCTCTGGTCGTCATCCCGCGCCGGCGGCCTCAGCGGCCCCGAGCGACGCATGCGAGGGCCACCCTCTTGGACAACCGATAGGCCCGGCCTACCGGCGTGGGCGCCAGCTTGACCCGCGCATGCTTGGCCAGGCGCCAGGCACTCCCCACCGGAGTCGGCGAGAGCCTCCGGCGCAGCCGCGTCAGTGGGCTCGCCGATGCCGTCGCCTCGACGGGCGCTGAGGACGTCCAGTTCGCCCGGGTCGCCCGTTCCGCTCGCTCGGCGCGTTCATTCGCCTCGCGAACCGCGCACTTGAGGCCCTCGATTTCCTCCGAGATGGCGCCGAAAGTGAGGTGGCCGCGCAGGACATCGGCGTCGATCCGCGCCTCGCGCAGCGCCGCGTGATTGGCCCGCCAGAGCAGGTCGAGGTATCGGTAATTGCCGGTGTAGAGCTGCTCCAGGCGCATCAGGGCCACGTCGACGTCGGGGTGGTCGTCGCCGGCGACCATGCCCAGGCTGCTGCCCATGAGCACCTCGCTGAGTTCGCGCAGCAGCCGAAAACGCCTCCCGGACCCAGGCAAACACAGCGACATCATGGAAGAAACCGCGGGGCAGTTCCCGACTCGCCCGAGCCCGAGCACCAGCACGAGGGCGTCCGGCCGCGCGTCGAGCCACCGGCCGATGTCCACGGCGAGGCCCGCGGCGTCGCCGCCTCGGGCATCCGCGAGGACGATCGCCCCCGCCTGCCCGGCCAGATCATCGAGCAGATCTGACCGATCGACGGGCCTGAACGACGACGACGGCGTGGCACCACGGCGGCCCGAATATCGCTGCAACGATTCCAGCGACCGCCGCGACGGCAGCGACTCGGCGTCGACCACCGCCCACACGTCAACAGCCCGCGGATGGTGCATCCCGATCAGGCTGCTCGCGCCGCCGGTCAAGGCGTTCGCTGCGTCGATCAGAACCGGGTGCCCGGGGACCAGTTCGAGCAGCCGATGAACCAGGAACGCGTCCAGGGGATTCAGGGCCTCGGTCGGCCCACCATCCAGCGACCCAACTGGCCGGGATTGTTCCCAGTACTCCTCGATCGGCCTGTAGACCGTCGCAATCGACGGCAGGGGTCGTCTTCGCTCCGTCATCGTCGAATTCATGCACTCGCTCTCCTCGCTCCGATCGCGCCCCGACGGCCGCCAGGACCTCTCCCGGGGTGGAGCTGATCTACACCCGAGACGGGGAACACCATGAAATTCCACTCATAAAATATTATCAAACATATCCTAACTCAGGATGATAGCGGAGGTGGTGGGTATTCAGCGGCAGGAGTTCGCGGACCTTCGCCTGGTTGAAGACCCGCAACAGGCGTGACTCGACGGCGTCCTGCCGTGAGCGATCGGTGGACGAGGAGGTGGGCAGGAGGTAGTAATAGCCGAGGATCGCGGGGACGAAGACGATCTTGCGGCCGTTGGTCGCCAGGTGCAGCCACATCTCGAAGTCCTCGAGGAACGACAGCGATGAATCGAACCCGCCCGAGTCGAGGAGCTGGAACCGGTCCCAGACCGAGCACATATCGACGTAGTTGCCCCCCCGGAAGAGCCGCTTCTGGATGACCTCGCAGCTATGCATGAAATGGGCGTAATCGGCCGTGGTGGAGCGAAGCAGCAGGTTGCCGTAGGCGACCGCCGCCCGGGTCTGCTCCAGCGTCCTCACGAACAGGCTGAGGTTCTCGGGGATCAATTCATTGTCGGCGTCGACGAAGGCGAGATATCGATAGCGGGCGTGCTCGGCCGCCGCATTCCGGGTCGTGGCGATATTCTCCGTCGACCCAAACGACAGGCAGCGGAGGCCGTCCTTGAAATACAGCGCCTCGAGCTGGCGCAGCAGGGTCGACGACCCGTCGCGTGAGGCCTCGTCGATCACCAGCACCTCGCCAGCCCAGCCCTCGGCCCGAAGGAACTCGAGCGCCCGCAGCGCCGATCCGATCGAGCGCGGTAAGAACACCTCGTGGTTCCAGTTCGGGATCGCGATCGTAACCCCGGCCTTCGCCCTCATCGCTTCCATGCGCTTCCTCCGACCGACCGACCCACGCCGCCGATCCTCGAAACGACCGCGTCGTTCCTGAATATCGGCCCGGGTGACGCCTCGCGTGAATTTCCTTCAAAACCGGCATGATCGGCATGCTCCGGCAAGTCCAGGTCCCCACCGGCCTGGAGGTGCCCCGGCGCCCGGCAGGAACCATCGGTCGCTTACGCGGCCCGTGACGCGGCGTTGCCCGCGTCGATCCCGAATTCGCCCAGGACCCTCGCCAGTTCCTGGTGGAGCATGGGGAATCGTCTCCAGTCATCCCGGAATCGGCGCAGGAGCCGCGCGTAGGTGTGACTGGCCAGTCGCTGGGCGACCTCGGCCCGTTCGATCATCAGGTAGTCGAGCGGGACCGATGCGGGGATCTCGGCCCGCGACTCGATGATCTTGATCGGCACGCCCCCAGTCAGCAGCGACGTGCGGAACCGTTCCGTCTCCATGTAGAAGTAGGAGTGCCCAGAACACCAGATCTGATACCGGGTCCGCGCCAGGACCCGCTCGAACTGCTGCTGATTCAGATGCGGCGAGCCCTTTTCGGTGCACAGCGAAGGGGGAGGCATGTAGACGAAGCCTCGCGGGTCGACCGTCTGGACCAGGTGGTCGATCAGGGCGACCCGATGCGGCGTCGAAGAGCCGACGAATGCCCAGGGGATGGTCCGGCCCGCATCGTCCTCATCCAGTAACTCCAGCACCCGCGCCTCCGACGGCGTGAGCCCCGAGAACACGAGCCGGTACCTGGCCCGATGCTGCGGCTCGAGGAACGGGCTCTGGTCGAACAGCCCGAGGTCGGCGATCAGGTCCGCCCCCGCGCGGGCGCTGTAGTCCCGAATGCGGTGATACCACTCCGTCGACACACAATCGATGCCCAGGCTCATCATGACCCGGCAGCGGGCGCGGATGTCGATGATCCGCGCCATCCGCTGCTCGAAATCGCCGCCCGAGTGGAGGATCTCCGAGATATTGGAGAGCACGCACAGGTCGTAGCCCTCCGCCGGGCAGGCATCCAGCGTCGTCAACTCGATGCCGCAGCCCAGCGCCCCGAGCGCCTCGGCGATCCGGCGGCCGCTCTGGTTGTAGAAGTAATTCATGGACCCCGGGATCAAGATCAGGGCGCGCGGGGATGCGACCTTCGAGTCGGGATGCATGGTCAACCTCGCTTTCGCTCTTCGCTACGAGAGAAGTGATCTTCAGGCCCCGGACGCGCGGCGGACACATCCGTCGATTCCGTCCCGTGGAATGAGAGAGGCCCACGGTGAGCAAGCCGAGGGGAAGCTCCGCCTCGTCGGGCGGAAATGTAGCCCAGACGAAAGGGTGGGTCAATGCAGATTCCAGGAGGGCTGCCAGAGCGCCCCAGCCGCGGCGAGCCCTTCGCAAGGCCCCGGTCTGGGAGGCGTCCACTTCCGGATCGCGTCATCGCGGCAACGGTCGAGTCGATCACCCTTGACAACCATTCGACCTGGCGCTATAACCACCCCGCTTCATCGCAAGGCCGATGCCAAACCCTGACGTCTTGCCTGCTCGGGGACCCCACTTTCCCTCCACTCTTGCTCTCTCGACGCGGGGGTCGAGATGACGTTGCGAGTGTGGACAAATGGGGTGCGTTAGGTACAGTCTGGCGAGCGATCCCCATCCCAGGTGGACCGGTCCTTGAGGAGCAGACCAGACGACCCCTCCGCCCCACACTAGAATTTCACACAGGAGCGAACGAATGGGACAGGCTGCGGAACGGCTCGAGGTGCACGAGGACGGCCGATCCCTCAGGCTCCACAACCGGTCCTGCGTCTTCAATCCGATTGAGTTCCCCATCGCCGCGCGGGCACCGAAGCGGCGCGGCGTGCTGACGGCCTGGGGCGGTCATGTTCCATTCGCCATGTCCCTGGTCCCGATGATCAGGCCCCGGGTCCTCGTGGAGCTCGGGTCGCACTGGGGGGTCTCCTACTGCGCCTTCTGCCAGGCCGTGAAGGAGATGCGGCTCGGCACCCGGTGTTTCGCCGTGGACACCTGGCAGGGGGACCCGCATGCGAGCTTCTACGGCCCGGAGGTCCTGTCCGACCTGAAGGCCCACCACGACAAGGAATACGCCCTCTTCTCCGAGCTGATCCAGTCCCCCTTCGACGATGCCCTGCCGCGGTTCCCGGACGGTAGCATCGACCTCCTGCATATCGATGGATATCACAGTTATGGCGCCGTCAATCATGATTTTCAGGCGTGGCTGCCCAAGCTGAGCGACCGCGGCGTGATCCTGTTCCATGACATCGAGGTGCGGGACCGGGAGACCTTCGGCGTCTGGCGGTTCTGGGACGAGGTCAAGCGGGGATACCCGCACTTCGAGTTCTATCATTCGTACGGCCTGGGCGTCCTGGCCGTCGGGGAATCGGTCCCCGAAGGGCTCCGCCCGATCCTCGACGCCACCGGAGACGAGGCGGACCGCATTCGCGGGTACTTCCAGAACCTGGGTGACCACCTCGACGAGCTGTCCGATCTCTCGGCGCAGAAGCGTGAACTTCAGGGGGAACTGGACGCCGCGCACGCGCAGTTGGACGCCGCCCGCGGGCAGTGGCAGGCCACCCAGGGCCAGTTGGATACCGCCCGCGAGCAACTGCACACCGCCCGCGAGCAACTGCACACCGCCCGCGAGCAACTGCACGCCACCCAGGCCCAACTGGACGCCACCCGCGGGCAGTGGCACGCCGCCAGGGCCCAGTGGCACACCGCTCGCGAGCAGTTAGACAGCGCCTGCGAGCAGGCGCAGGTCCGGGCCGAGGAGTGCCGACGGATGGGGGAAGAGCTGTCGTCCCTCAGGAGCGAACTGGCCGGCACACGGGAGTATTTCAGTCACTTCCGATTCCGGGCCGTCAACAAGGTGGCGAACCGGCTCGCGCGTCTCCCTCGGGTTTACCGACTCCTCCGGAGCACGGCCCGCATGGCCGCGCAGGTGAGAAGGTCCATGCTCCGTGCCTGAGGACCCGAAACCGTCGGTCGCCGTGCTCGATCACGAGGAAGCGTGATTCTCCCACGAGACCACAGTCCGCGTCGAAGTCGAAGTGAGACCAGAACGACGGGACGTCCGAGGGGAAACAAACCCGAGCGGCGTCTTCCCGACGCGGCCCAACCAACCGAAGTGCAGCTCTCTCCATGCCCGTAGCTACACGCGCAGAGCGGCACCGAGTCGGCGGCGATTGCCTCGGAGACCCGAGCCGGTCGTGAGGGATGACCGTCGTCGCGACGCATCCCGGCGCCGGAGCCACCTGGCGGCCAGGGGCCACGAAGCAATCGCCGTGAGGGTGCCCCAGCTCAGAAACATGAGCCAAGGATACCAACGGGGGCGATAGCGGAAGATCACGCGATGGGCCCCGGGGGCGAGCTGGATGGCCCGGAAGATGAAGTTGCCCCCGAGCACCCGGGTCGCCACACCGTCGACGGTCGCCTCCCAGAATCGGGCCCAGCGGTCGGTGACCAGGAGATAACCGGCCTCCGGCACCTCAACGCGGAAGGCCAGGAGATCGGGATCGTACAGGCCCAGCCGGATCGGAACCTTCCGCGCCGGGGGCAACTGGGCGATCCGCTGCACCTCGCGGTCATCGTTCGCTCCCCGTTGGCCCACCGGGACAGGCTCGAGCATGGAAGAGCGGCGGTGGATCACCACCGGCATCGCCCCCACCTCCCGCGAGCGACGGGCGAATGCGTCGAAGGTCGCGGCGGAAAGGTGCACGTCGCGCACGGCCGACGTCGGGGCGAACCAGATCCGATCCGGCGCCGTGACCGCCGCAACGAGGCCGGGCTCCTTGCAGAGGGCGGTATGGAAGCGGTTCACGTAGGCGGAGTAGGTATTGAGCGTCGGCGTCTTGTCGAAGATGTTCCGGTTGTCGAAGAGCCGCATCGCGCTGTTGAGCTTCCGTCCCAGCCCGCGATGGGTCAGGTGAAGATCCCCGACATGCCGGGCGTCGAGCGCATGCCAGGTGTCGAGGTACTCCATCTCTTCGGTATAGACAGTATGCCGGCTGATTCGCGCGGTCATCACGGCATCGCCGGCCGCGAGAACAGTCAGCGCGAAGAGCGCCGCCGAGGCGGCCGCACCACGGGGGCGAAAGGCCAAAAGCCCGGCGATCAACGCGACCCCGAACCAGCAGACGGCGAAGTGGACGTCGGCCAGCAGGCGATCCGGCCACTGCGGGGTCGCCCGCCGCACGACCGTCCGATAATAGGAGACCAGGGCGAAGGCCAGGACGATCAGCGCCGCCAGGACGAGGACAGCTCGAACCCTGCCGCCAGCCGCCGCGGACCCCGATGGCAGGCGGGAACGGATGAGTCCGTCCAGGTCGCGGCAGGCGTGCAGCGCGAGGACCGCGAGGAGGAACAGGGCCGCGCCCCGGAAGCTGGTCGCGTGCCGCAGGAAACGTGTCGGCGGCAGGTAGTCGTAGAGCCAACCGCGCAGGGGCAAGGCCGAGCCCATCGCCGCCGCCAGGTACAGGACGCCCAGCACAACCAGCCACCACCTCCACGCCGAACCGGGCCGGATGAGCAATGCGGCGAGGGCCAGCCAGGCCACGGCCGCGCCCGTATACAGGCCGATCGACGAGGGGTCCGTGCCAGGGAAGTAA
>JAKAUH010001135.1 GCA_021818605.1 Planctomycetota bacterium | reverse complement strand
GGCGCTGCGGGCCCGTCGCGACGCGTCCCGCCGCCGCGAGCTGGAACGGCGACGGCTCGAGCGAATGGCGGTCGAGGAACCGATCTCTCCGCCGCCCGCCGACCCCTGGCCCGAGCTGTACGAGGAGCTCGACCGACTCCCCAAGCCGTTCCGCGCGGCTGTTGTCTCCTGCGACCTCGAGGGACTGACCTACGAGCAGGCGGCGATGCTGCTGGGCTGCCCGGTCGGGACGATCCAGAGCCGCCTGGCCCGCGGCCGGTCACGATTGCGAAATCGGCTCGAGCGCCGGGGGATCGTGCCGGCCGTTATCGGAGTTGTCATCGGTGCGACAGGTCCCGCTGCCCGCGCCGCGTCGTCCTTACCGTCAGCTTTGTCGGAATCCATCACCCGCGCGGCCTGCGGGATCGGAGCGGGCCGGACGATCGCCGCCTCGGCCCCGGCGGCGGCCGCCAGCCTGGCCGGGGCCGAGGTCCGGAGGCAGGTCATGCGCCGCATCGTGACACTCGCGATGACGTTCCTGATGACCGGCGTGACGGCGGCGACCGCGCTCGTGCTGGCATCTGCCGGGCGCGACGATGGTCCTCGTCCCCGACAACAGCAACAGCCTACCGCCGTCGCGAAGACGGCTCCGGCGACGTTCCACATTCGCGTCGTTGAGGTCGACGGCAAGCCCGCGCCGGGGGTCGCGATCGAGACCCTGACTCTCGATCGCCCCGTGCGGACGTTCACGACCGGTCCCGACGGCCGCGCCACGATCGTCGGTGACGCGGTCGGCGATTTCGGCGTGCTCATCGCCCGGCGCGGCCGCGACGTCCTGGCCTGGGCCTCGATCGGCCTCCAGCCCGGTCGGCCCGCCGGGACCGAGGACGCGCCGATCGTGATGAAGCTCTTGCCCCTGGATCATCGCGTCGAGGGCTCGGTCGTCGACCGCCAGGGTCGGCCGGTCGAGGGGGTCGAGATGACCGCCGAATTTCTCAGTCATGAGCCCACCAACGACGTGCTCATGAGCTTGAACACCTGGGAGCCGCTGGTCGACTCCGTGTTCACCGACCGCCAGGGCCGATTCGCGATCCGACTGCCGCGTGATACGAATGTATCCCTGCACGCGGTGCATCCCCGGCTCAACGGCGAGCGTTTGCACGTCAGGCCGGACCAGGAGCGCATCGCGCCGCTGGCCCTGCGGCCGGGCGGGAGCATCGCCGGCCGGGTGATTGACGCCGAGGACGGTCGCCCCGTGCCCGGCGCGATCGTCGGGGCTCAGCTCGTCGATTACTCCGAGCGTCTCATCGGTTTCTGGGACGATGCCCACGCCGACGCCCAGGGCCAGTTCCTGATCGGCGGGCTCGAGCCGGGAGTCTATAACCTGCTGATGACAGCCGTGCCCGGCCGCCCCGAGCTCACCGCCCGCGCCATCGAGGGAATCCGGGTGCGACTGGATGTATCGACCACCGCGGATGTGTCCGTGATGACGGGCCGGCCGCTCCGCGTCGAGGTGGTCGACCGCGACACCGGCCAGCCTCGACCTGGGATCGAGGTCGGGTGTTATGGCACCGCGCATCCCCGCTCAGGCGCGGCCGTCGACATGCGCAAGACCGACGAGCACGGCCGCCTCACGTTCCTCGTCCCGCCCGGCGAGCAGAGGCTCTACGTGGCGGCCGACGACAACTTCAACAACCGGCTGGCCAGCCGGACCGTGGTCGTCCCCGAGCAGGGCGAGCTCGAGCCCGTCCGGCTGCTCTCGCAACGCGCCGGTACCCAACCGGGCTTCATGGGCATGACGAAGGCCGCGATCCCACCGCCCGAGAAGGCCGCGATCCCACCGCCCGCGAAGGCGGATGTCCAGCAGGCAAACCCCGTCCCGCCGCCCGCGCCACCCGCCGCGCCCGATGTCGACGGCCAGCCCGCGCCGAAGGCCGCCGATCCGAGCGCCCGCACCCTGACCGGCCTGGTCCGCGACCCGACGGGCCGACCGCTGCCGGGCGTCGAGGTCCGCGTCAGCGGGACCGAGACCGTCGTGGCCACCGATCGCGACGGCGTCTTCGAGCTGACCGACGTCCCGGCCGGAGCCGTGCGGATCGACATCCAGCGCTACGGGGGCAAGTTCCAGAACGAGGCACTTCCCGCCGGCCGCGATCGTGCGGAGTTCAAGCTGGCGCCCGACACCTACACCTCGCCCGACGAACATGTCCCGGCCGTCGACGAACCGATCCCGGCCGATCTCCGCGACCGCCTGACGTTCGTCGACCTCCAGCGCGACGGCAACGATTATCTCGCCAACGGGCCGGCCGCCGGCGGCAACGACCTCAATCGCGTACCGCGCGGTACGCACAAGCTGGGCGCCACCTATTTCCGCATCGGCGAGAAAATGGTCCATGTCGAGGGCCGCTCGCGCCCCGACCTGCCGCGCGCCGTCAAGGGGATCCCCGTCCACGCGCGGGCCGATGTCTTGCACCTCCTCCACGGCGCCCAGTACGGCGGCAATTCGGATGTTCTCATCGGCGTCTATATCGTGCATTACACGGATGGCACCACCGCGCAGGCCTCGATGGTCCTCGGCAAGAACCTCGCCAACTGGTGGCAGTTCCCCCGCCGCACCGACCTGCCGACCGCGGCCACGGTCGCCTGGAGCGGGATCAACCAGGCCGTCGAGCGGAACCAGGGCTTCAAGATCCGCCTGTTCGACTTCCCCTGGACCAATCCCCACCCAGAGAAGGAGATCGCGACCCTGGATGTCCTCTCAAAAGGCAAGGAATGCGACCCGTTCCTCGTCGCGCTGACTCTCGAGCGCAACCGGTAGCCCCGGCACTGCCCGCTTGCAACGCCCCGTCGGCTGGTCCATCCTGGGGCAAGACGGGACAACCCACCGTGAGGGCCGGGGACGCGCCCGGGTCAGCCGCCCCGCCCTCGATCCCCAGCCAACCAACCGGGAGGGACGACACGATCATGAGCGACACGACGTTCCCATCGTCGGATCGGCGCGCCACGCGCCGGCAGTTCGGACGCGCGGTGGTCGGCGCGGCGGCCGGGGCCTTTGCGGCACCGGCGTTCGTCCGCGGCCGGAACCTCAACGAGAAGCTGAACATCGCCATGATCGGCGTCGCCCGCCGCGGCGCGGCGAACCTGAAACAGCTCGCCGGCGAGAACATCGTGGCGCTCTGCGACGTGCTCGAGCCGGCGATCGACCGGGCCGCGCTGACCTACCCGAAGGCCCGCCGTTGCCGCGACTTCCGCCGGCTCTATGACCACGCCGGCGAGTTCGACGCGGTCGTCGTCAGCACCACCGAGCACACCCACGCCTTCGCCACGATGCCGGCACTCCAGCTCGGCAAGCACGTGTACTGCGAGAAACCGCTTACGTACAACATCGCCGAGGCGCGGATCATCCGCGAGGCCGCCGCGAAGGCTCGCGGTGTCGCCACCCAGATGGGCACCCAGGTCCACGCCGGCGAGAACTACCGCCGCGTCGTCGAATTGATCCAGTCGGGCGCCATCGGACCGGTGCATGAGGCTCATGTCTGGGTCGGCCGCGCCTGGGGACGCCAGCCCCAGGCCGCCGCGAAGACGTACAAGGACCCGCTGTTCGTCCTCGAGCGGCCCGCCAAATCGATGCCCACGCCCGCCGGGCTCGACTGGGACCTCTGGCTCGGCCCCGCGCCGGCGCGGCCGTTCCACACGGTGTACTACCCTGGGCCCAAATGGTATCGCTGGTGGGATTTTGGCAACGGGACCATGAGCGACCTCGGCAGCCACTGGAACGACCTGCCGTTCTGGGCGCTCCGGCTCGATGCGCCCCACACGGTCGAGTCCTTCGGCCCGCCGCCGCATCCCGAGATCGCACCGGCCTCGATGCATACCGTATATGAGTACGGCCCACGCGGCGACATGCCGCCCGTGGTCCTCAACTGGTATCAGGGCGAGGAGAAGCCCCGGCTCTGGAAGGAGAACGCCATCCCGCGCTGGGACTTCGGCGTCCTGTTCGTCGGAGATAAGGGGATGCTGCTGTCCGACTACGGCAAGCACGTGCTTTTGCCCGAGAAGGACTTCCGCGACTTCGTCCCGCCGCCGCCGTCGATCCCGAGGTCCCTGGGCCACTGGGCGGAGTGGGTCCACGCCTGCAAGACCGGCGCGCCGACGACCTGCAACTTCGACTACGCCGGCCGGCTCACCGAGGCCAACCACCTGGGAAACGTCGCCTATCGCACCGGCAAGAAGATCGAGTGGGACCCGGCGAAGCTGTACGTCCCCAATGCCCCCGAGGCCGAGCGCTTCATCCACCGCGACTACCGCAAGGGCTGGTCGCTGGCCTGAGCATCCCGGGATCGATGAGATCGGGACGATTAACCGCGAGCTTTGATCGATGGAATCGAGAGAAGTAACCGCGAATCTCGATCGATGGGACCGGGAACAGTAACCGCGAAAAACGCGAAAAACGCGAAAAGGGAACCGGCCGCCCCAATTCCGTAGCGGCGACCATCGATTGCGGAGAGGACTGTCTGAATTCTTTCGTGTGTTTCGCGTTTTTCGCGGTTAATCTTCTCTCTTTCCGTGGTTCGACATTGAGTGTTCCGTGGTTCACGTTCTTCCGTCTCCAGTGGAAATCGATCGATGAAGCGTTTCCTGCTCGCCTCGCTTGGGTTCCTGTTCGTGGTCGGCCGGCCGGTTTGTGGCGCGGAGGACGGATTCCGTCCGCTGTTCAACGGTCATGACCTGGCCGGCTGGGTGCCGGTGAACGTCGCGCCCGAGACATTTACCGCGAGGGACGGGATGATCGTGTCGACCGGTCGTCCCACGGGCGTGATCCGGACCGATCACCAGTACGAGAACTTCATCCTGGAGCTGGAATGGCGGCACATGCAGCCGGGCGGAAATGCCGGGCTGTTCGTCTGGAGCGACGGCCTGCCGGATGTGGGCGTGCCGTTTACCCGGTCGTTTGAGGTCCAGATCCTCGACGGCCAGAACACCCGTGATTACACCAGCCACGGCGATATCTTCGGCATCTGGGGCGCCACGATGACCCCCGATCGCCCGCATCCGTCGGGCTGGATGCGCTGCCTGCCCAGCGAGCGCCGGGCCAAGCCCTCGCCCGGGTGGAACCATTACCGCGTCACCTGCAACGACGGCACGATCAAGCTCGCGGTCAACGGCAAGGAGGTCTCAGGCGCGAGTCGCTGCGTCCCGCGGAAGGGTTACCTCTGCCTCGAGGCTGAGGGCTCCGAATGCCACTTCCGCAACCTCATGATCAAGGAATTACCCTCCACCGGCGCGACCGAGGCAGAGACCGCCGCGCGCGACGAGGGGTTTGTGTCACTGTACTCGGGCCTGGACCTCCGCGGCTGGACCATCTCCGACCCCGGCCACGCGGGTCACTGGAAGGCCACGAACGCGATCCTCTCATACGACGGCAAGAGCACTGCAAAGGACCGGGACCTGTGGACCGAGAAGGCCTACGGCGACTTCATCCTGGTCGCCGACTGGCGGCTGCCCGGCAAGCCCTCCCCGCGCCGGCGGCCGGTCGTCCTGCCGAACGGCGACGACGCCCGCAACCCCGACGGTTCGCCAAAAACCCGGGAGATCCCCTATGCCGGCGACAGCGGCATTTTGCTCCGGGGCCAGGAGAAGGCCCAGGTGAACATCACCTGCAACACGATCGGCTCGGGCGAGCTCTATGGCTACCGCACCGACAAATCCCTGCCCGCCGACGTCCGCACCGGGGCGATCCCGAAGGTCAAGGCCGACGCCCCGCTCGGCAAGTGGAACCGGTTCGTCATCACGATGAGAAAGGACCGTCTGACGGTGGTCCTCAACGGCAAGACCGTGATCGACGACACCCAATTGCCCGGCCTCCCCGGCCGCGGCCCGATCGGCCTCCAGCACCACGGCGACCCGGTGCAGTTCACGAACCTGTTCATCAAGGAGCTCGATCGCTGACAGAGTCGGGCTCGTAGGGGCGAATGGTGCGTGGCACGTGGCGCGAAGTGACGTGAGGACCACAAACGGGCGAGCTTCCCGCCCGCCCGAAGTAGGTCAGGCTTTCAGCCTGACTCCGATCCGTATCCGCCCGGCCCGCCGATCGTGATGACGGCGGGCGTCAGTGGACGACGTGGACGTGCGGGCCGAGGTAGGTCGGGCATTCTTGCCCGACGCGGGTCCGCATCCGCCCGGTCCGCGGGTCCATATCCGCCTGGGCCGCCGATTTCGATCCGCACCGATCCAGCCAGCCCGGTTGCCGGACGGAGCCGGCTCCTGGATCAGACCGGTCCGGGCCGCGCCGGGCCCCTCCGTCGCCGATAGGCATCCCGCAGGCCATTCCCTTCAGGCCGCGCTCAGATTTTCGGAATCCTCTTGCACGTCACAAAGAACTTTGTATCGTAAAGTTCCCAGCGGGGGCGATGGTCGCCTTCGCGGGCCTGGTCTTCAGGCGAGGTGCGATCCGATGCGTCGTGGTTCTTCCTTCGCTACGGTTGTCCTGGTGCTCCTGTCCCTGGGTGTCTCCGACGTCGCGCGGGGAGACGACGGGCCCGCGTCGAAGGGCCTGCGCGACATCCGGCCGCCGGGTGGGGCGCCGCAGCGTGTCGAGAAGCCGGGAAAGCGTGGAATCGACACGGCATTAATGGACAGGGTGAGAATGCGGCTGGCGGCCGCGCCCGAGGGCGAGCTCGACCGCTGGATCGTCGAGCTCGAGCGGATCATGGACGCGAAGCTCGAGGGGGACCTGGCAAGACAGGCGTGCCGCACGTATTTCGTGATGCGGATGAGCGTGGCCTTCGACGATTTGAAGTGGAACGCCGGGGCTGCGGACGGGCTCCTGAAGCGCGCCCACACGATGCCGTCATTCGAGGCCAGGGCCTGGAAGACCGCGTTCGAAGCCGTGTTGAAGAAGGAGATCGGCCAGACGGCGACCGAGTTCGCCGACGGCGGCCCGGCGTACGCGATCCCGCTCGTTCTGGTCCCGGTGGATGCCCTGCACGACGGGCCGAGGTACAGCGTCGCGCGGGGCAAGAAGTACCGGGCGCGCCTGGGGCAACTGACCGCGGAGGACGTCGCCCTGTGGAAGGACCGGGTCGACCCCTTCGGCGGCACGGCGCTCGACTCCGCCGTCAACATCATCCTCCTGGACGACTTCTTCGAGAGCGAGCAGTTCCAGCGGCAGAAGTACCGGGCTGCGGTCGCCGCGGCCAGGTAGGGTCGCCGAACATTGGTGCGGCTCGCCGTCTGCACACCGACGTTCTTCTCGCCGCGTCAATGCCTGGCGGCCACGGGACCGGCCGTCATCCGGGATGGAAGCGCGGAATCCACGAAACCTGACCCGGCCGCGGTCGGCACAGTCCGACCCTCGTCGCGGCCGTCGCGGTTCTGATCTGTCCCGCCGTCCCATTGGGACCCGCGAGGCCCGTCTTGCGAAGGCGGGCGGAATCCGCATTTCGAACCACGAGGGGCACGAAGGCCACGATTACCGGCCCGGCCCGGCCCGGCCTGGGCGGGCGCATGCCGGATCCGGGCCGTGGGTGGACCCAGCTCGGGAGGGGGATCGGTTCGCCTCGAATCCGGGGAGCGCAACCTGATCGAACCGGGATTCAATAAGTTGCGCCCATCTGCGTCATCGGCGGACGGGCGATCTTCGATTGTAGCTCCGCTGGGCCGTCGGCGGACGATCCTGCCGGGGCGGGAAAGCGGGGAAACCGCTGGGTGGACCGTGCGTCACCATCCGCGCTGACGATGGCTTCGGACTCTGCGATAATGCGATACGGACGAATTGCAGGCCGATCAGAGTTATCGTGGTCCTGGATCCGTCGCCCCGGTCACGAGGCGACTCTTCTCATCCGCCGTCCCGGCGATGGGGCCCACCGCCGTCGCGAGGAACGAGCATGACGCTGACGAATTCCCAACACCTCTCGGCGATCACGCTCGAAGCACGGAATTACCGCGCGCTGCGCCGGACCTGCTGGACGCCTTCGGGTGTCTGCGTCGTGGTCGGTCCGAACGGAGCCGGCAAGACGACGGTGTTCACCCTCCTCGAATTCCTGCGCAATGTCTACCTGAGGGGGGCCCCCAGCGCCATTGACCAGATCGGGGGCGTGTATGGGTTGCGGTCGTGGGGGACGTCGGAGGACGATCCCGTTGTCGT
>JAKAUH010000494.1 GCA_021818605.1 Planctomycetota bacterium | reverse complement strand
CTCGGGCTCCTGACGCTCATGACAATCTTCGCCTGCGCGATCAAGGGCCTCAACATCTGGCACGTCGGCATCGAGTGGTTCGACCGGTCGTTCACTGACTACGGCGGGGTGTATACCTACCTGGTCCCGTTCGGCGTCGGGCTGCTGATTCTGTCGGCCACGGCGCCGATGGCGCTGTCGGAGGAGCGGCAGCGCGGGAGCCTCGACGTGCTGCTGGCAACCCCGCTCTCCACGACCCGGATCGTGGTCGCCAAGTGGCTCTCGGTGTTCCGGGTCGTCCCCTGGCTGGCAGTGGGGCCGGTGCTGCTCTGCCTGGGCATGGCGACAAGTGGGCCGCTGCTGGAAACGAGGGGGCGGCACTTCTACCACCCCGTGGTGGAGGTGACAACTTCCGGTGATCGGGTCTATGCGACCGTACTGCTTTTTGCCACGATCGTGGCCCACGGCGCGCTCATCACGAGTGTTGGACTTACCCTGGCAACATGGATTCGCCGACAGTCCGTGGCGATCGGACTGAGCGTGACGCTATTCGTCCTGTTCGCAGCCGCCTGGCCAATCGCGGCCTGGACGGCCATTGCGCCACCGCTGCCCTTGCTCACCTTCTCCCAGCTTCAGAATCGGACTATCGGTAGGATGGTAACGCGGATCCCTGCCGCGGTTGAGCTCTACGATCGCCGGGTGAGCGCATCGCTGTTGAGCCCCGTCTACCCAGGCATCTGGCTGGTCGACGAACTGAGCGGACCGGACGAAATGTTCCGCCATGGCGTCAGCGCACTTGCGACCTGGCTCGCCCTCGTCACGATCACGACACTCATGCTGTTGGGACTGACCATCGCCACCTTCGACCGTTGCCTGGGCCGGATGCCCGAGCAGGGATCTCCCCCAGGAGCTGGGTCGAGGGATCTTGCCGGATCGGTCCGGAAAGATCCCTCAACCGCCCTTCGGCCACCTTCTCCCCGAGAGGCGCGGGGAGAAGGGGATGGCCTGGATCCGCATCCTGCTGGCTGATCCGTCGCTCATTCTTCCTCAATGCCGGCCCGCGACTTCTTGTACCTGTCGACGATCTGCTGCTGCACGTTGGCTGGCACGGGCTCGTGCGACTTGAAGTCCATGGTGAACGAACCCTGGCCGCCGGTCATGCTCTTGAGCTGCGAGGCGTATGTCAAAACCTCGGACAGCGGGATCTCGGCGCGGATGATCTGGACGTTGCCCGGCAGCGTGTCCATTCCCGTGATGTGCCCGCGTCTTGTCGAGAGATCGGCCGAGATGTCGCCGAACTTGTCGGCCGGAATGGTGATCTCGATGTTGACGATCGGTTCCAGCAGTGCCGGTCGGGCGGCCTCGAACGCCTTGCGGAACGCATTCGCGGCCGCCGTCTTGAACGCCTGCTCCGAGCTATCGACCGGGTGGTCCTTGCCGAAGAAGACCTCGACCTCGACGTCCACCACCTGGTTGCCCGAGACGACGCCCCTGTCCATCTGCTCGCGCACGCCCTTCTCGACGGCCGGGATGAACTGGTTCGGAATCGTGCCGCCCTTGACGGCGTCGACGAAGTTGAACCCCGCACCGCGCTCGCGCGGGCGAACGCGCAGGTGCACCTCGGCGAACTGGCCGCGGCCGCCGGTTTGCTTCTTGTGCCGATGACTGGCCTCGGCCTCGCCCAGGATCGTCTCGAGGTAGGGCACCTGTGGGACGTGGGTGTTCATCTCGAGCTTATAGCGGTTCTTCAGCCGGTTCTGGACGATGTCCAGGTGCAGGTCGCTCATCCCCGAGATGACCAGCTCGTGCGTCTGGGCGTCGCGGCGGATCGAGAACGTCGGGTCCTCGTCTGCGATCTTGGAGAGGCCCACCGAGATCTTGGCCTCGTCGTCGCGGGCCTTGGGCTCGACGGCGCGTGGGACCATCGGCATCGGAAACTTGATCTGACGGACGCGAAGGCCGGGGACTGTCGTGTTGCCGCCGACGTTGCTCACGGTGTCCGAGACGTGCAGGTCGTCGAACTTGGCGATGGCGACGATGTCGCCGGCGATCGCCTCGGGAACCTCCTCCTGCTGCTTGCCCTGGAGGACGTAGATGTGCCCGGCCTTCGCGGTCTTGCCGCTGCGCAGGTTCACGAGCGTGGTGTCGGCCGCGACGTGGCCGCTGAGGATTCGCAGGTAGCTCAGCTTGCCCATGAACTGGTCGTTCACCGTTTTGAACACCTGGGCGACGAGCGTGCCGTCCTCGGTCGGCTGGATCTCTTCCTCGGGGCCGTCGGCCTCGGCCGATCGGGTGCCGAAGCGGTGGATGTCGTCAGGCGACAGTCCGCAGCAGGTGATCAGGTCGAGCAGCTCGCGAACGCCGTGGTCCTTGCGGGTGCAGACGCAGAGCACCGGGACCAGCTTGCCCTGGGCGATCGCGTCATGAGCCACCTTCCGCAGCTCGTCGGGCTCGATCGTCTCGCCTTCGAGGTAGCGGGTCATCAGGTCCTCGTCGAGCTCGACAATCTGCTCGACGACCATGCGATAGGCCTCGGTTGGCGGCATCGGGCATTCGGGCGGATCCTCGTCGTGCGAGCGGATCACGTCGATGATGCCGGAGAAGGCCGGCCCCTGGCCGATCGGCACGTTGAACGGCACGCACTGCGAGCCAAAAGACTCGCGAATGGCCTCGAGGTCCGAGCGGTAGTCGACGTTCTCGGCGTCCATCTTGGTGACGACGACGAACCGGCCGAGTCCCAGCCGCCCGGCCTCGTGGAACAGCCGGCGGGTGTTCACCTCGATCCCCGACGGGCCCGAGACCGCCAGCACGACGTTCTCAACGGCCGCCAGGGCGCTGAGCGCACTACCGATGAAATCGGGATAGCCGGGTGTATCGATCAGATGGACCTGCCGGTTATCCCAGGCCAGGTGCCCAAGGTGGCAATCGATCGTGAAATGCCTGCGCTTCTCTTCCTCGTCGACGTCCAGGACGCTGGTACCGTCGTCCACCGAACCCTTGCGACTGGTTGCTCCCGCGGCGAAAAGCAGGGCGTCGGCAAGCGAGGTCTTGCCCGACGCCCCATGTCCAGCCAGGGCAACGTTGCGGATATCCGTGATGTGATACGTCGTGCTCATGGCGTCATCTCCCAGGTTGCTGGTGAAAGGCGCTGATTGTCGGAAGCCGGTGATGCACTCTCCTCCGAAGCGGGGGATCGCGAACGATCGACCGTGGGCGCACGAGACAGAAGACTTGATGGCCTGCGGAGAAACTCGAAACGCCGGGCTCGTGCTTTTGACCAGGGATTCAGGACGAAGGCCAGAGAACAACGGACGGCAGACCAGGCGGGGGAACCAATGACTAATGACCAATGACCAATGACCAATGACTAATGACCAATGACCGATGACTAATGACCAATCCGAGCCAGTGCATCGCGCAGGGTAAACCGACCGTCATAAAGCGCCCGGCCGACGATGCAGCCGGCGATCGGAAGCTTTGCCAGCCGATCGAGGTCATCGAGTGTGCCGACCCCGCCCGAGGCAATCACGGGGGTTCGCACCGCCCCGGCCATGGCGGCCATGGCCTCGAGGTTCGGGCCCTCGAGAGTGCCGTCGCGGGCGATGTCGGTGTAGATGATGCCGGCGATGGGGAGACGCTCGAACCGCGCGGCGAGCGAGAGAGCAGGCGTGCTCGATGTCTCGAGCCATCCCTCGGTCGCGACCATACCGTCGCGCGCGTCGATTCCCAGGAGCAGGCGTTCGGGATAGGCGCGAGCCATGTGAGCGAACCACTCGGGGTCGCGGAGTGCCTGCGTGCCCACGACGACGCGCTCGATGCCCGCCTCGAGCCATGCGGCGATCGTCGCCTCGTCGCGGATGCCACCGCCGAGCTGGCAGGGAACCTGGACCCGCGCCACGATCTGACGGACTGCTTCGACGTTAACGGGGCGGCCCTCCCGGGCACCGTCGAGATCCACCAGGTGGATTCGCGCGGCTCCGTCCGACTCCCAGCGCTGGGCCATTGCCGCGGGGTCGTCGCCGAACACCGTTTCCTGGTCAAAGTCCCCCTGACGTAGACGGACGCAATGCCCCCCTCGCAGGTCAATCGCCGGGATCACTAGCATGTTCTTCACCGAAATGTCGAGAAACCATCACCTAGCCCAAATTTATTCCAGCGGCAGGGGCTCCGCAAGGACCGACCCCGGCCGACCCGTCGCGGCGCGGAGGGCGCCGCGGGTTATTCCGCTCTCAACGCTTCCGCCTGGTTGACTTCCTTGTGGTCCGCCCCCGGGCTCGATCCTCGTCCAGCGAGCTCGCCAGGCCGAAGCGGATCTCCTTCCGTCGCTGCTGGGCCGGCGTGAGGACGCGGTCGGGCCGCGGATCGACCCAGCCCGCGGCGGCCGCCTCACGCGCGAGGGCCGGCAGCCCCATGACGCGGCGATACTCCTGGCCCAGCGTCACCGACCCGCGCTGGCTCAGCCAGACGTTCATCTCGGGATAGCTCTTCGGCGCGCTTTGCGGGTCGAGGGTGCCGAACATTGGGATATCGTGCCGCCGCGCAAACGCCTGGAGGTAAAAGTGGACGCACGCACGCGACGTCATCGCCCCGGCGCTGGGCGGGCGCAATCCCTCTGCTGCCGCGGCCGAATGACGGGGCGCCGCGCCCATCGCCGCCATCGTCTCCTCGTCGACGAGCGTCGCGAGCTTCTCCAGAGCCGGCTCGGTGTCGATCGCGATCACCACGTTCGCCTTCGGAACGATGATTGCGTGGCCCTCCGCAGTGCCGATCTCCTCACGGTAGCGCCTGAGGATGGGATCTGGGGCCAGGTAGCCCAGCCGTAGCAAGCGAGTTCCCAGGATGCGAGACGCATCCCATTTCCGCTTCGGCGACGGCAACTCGGGACGCGTCTCGGAACGGACGAGCACCAGGTCCTTGCCCTGTCCCGAGACCGCCAGGCCGTTGTAGGTGAACGCCAGAAAACAGGCGGTGTACGCCTCCTCACCCGTCGTGTTGGGCGTTAGCCTGACGCTCATCTCGCCGTGGACCTCCAGCGGCTCGGCAATCTTCGCATTCAGCTTCTCGTACCGGGCCATGGTCTCGAGGATGTCGAGGACCGGCCGAGGCCGGCCGTCCAGGCCGTCCTTCTCTATCTCGGCCAGCGAGAGCGGACGCTGGGCCAGCTCGCGCTTCAGCTCGGTGAACGCACCCCGCGCCAGGAACTCGCGGAGCTCGTGCACGGCCGGCCGATCGGCGGCGACGCCGGATCGAGCCGGAAAGACAGCCAGGCCAACAGCCAGCGCGGCGATCAGGCGATGGGGACGCATGGTGAGCCTCGCGGGTCGGGACGTTCGACACGACGAGTTCGTCAGCAGATCGCCGGCGATTTCCGCGCGGCCTGGCCGACGGACAATTCATTTTCCGGCCCAGGCACGCTCCGCCGCCAGGGTCTACCGGCCGCGGACGATCTCCTTCGAGCGATCGACGTCCTCGAGCTGGGCGTCATCGCGGCGGGCGAGGTCGCCCGCGAGAGGCCTGAGAATTCGCCAGCCGTCGCCCGGGGCCGGCGAACTGGCTGCCAGCTCGTCCCCCATCGCCGCGGCGACAACCTGGCTCAGCACGATCGCGCCGCGGCCGGCGAGGTGGGTGGCATCGATGAACGACGGCGGGTCAGAAACAACGCGGCGGGCGTCGAGAATGGTGAGCGTACCTGGGAATCGCGATTGATAGGCGCGGACAAACGCCTCGTACTTCGACTCGGAGCCGCTGCGCTCGCGCCACTGCTGGAGGCCCGGCGAGATCGGCGGCAACAGCCAGAAGACGCGGATTCTGCGCTCCTGAGCGAGACGCAGCAGAAGCTCGATCCCCTCGGCGTTGGAACGGTCGACGTACCATCGATCCGGGTGGAGGTTGTCGCGGATCTGGGGCGAGAGCTCGCCGCGGTAGGCCGAGTTGAGCGACGCCACGTTGGCACCCCCATTGGCCGACCAATTCCGCCAGAGCACGCGATTGATCTCGCTGATCGGGTCCGCGGCGCCGTTGAGCGCGGCCATGACCTGCGAGCGCACCTCCAGCCGCGATCGGACCGAGGGAATCAGCCGGGCGACGAGCATCTCGACACCGAACGTCGCCTTGCCGGTGATCCGGCCCAGCTCGATGCACTCGCGCGCCGAGAGGGCGGACGGCCAGTAGCCGGCGTTGTAATCGACCCCCGCGATCAGCACCGCCGGCTTGGTGTTGATCACGATCGCGCGAGGTCGCGCACCCGATTCGAGCGCGCGCCGGAGGGCGAAATACGTCATGAGCGCCGGCGCGCGGGCGGCGGCCAGGTTGACGCTCTTGATGCCCGACTCGCGCGTGACGACCGACGGGATCAGCCCATGCTTCACCAGGCTGTCGCCGAGGAACAGGACATCGCAGCCGGCCGCGTCGGTACGCGCCGCGTCATCGGCGTACCGCCAGCTCAGGCTGACCGGGTCCGATAGGTCGAGCCAGTTTCGTCCGAGGTTCCACTCGATTGCCACGATCAGGCCGATGGCACCCAGCAGGCCCCACGGAACGGTCGAGGTTAGCCGCCGGACTCCGGGCCGCGGCGCGGCGGTCGTGGACGTCCGGTGTGCCAGATCCCGGCGCGCGGGCCGGCCGCGGTCGGTCGGTCGCGGTCTGGTGCTCGTGTCGGACATTCCGCCACCCTCCGCGGAGACGCGGGCGACCTCGACGTCAACTCAACGGCGAGTCGGCTGGCCGTCGCTCGACCCCGCCGCCGCCGTCCGGGTCGCGAGCAATCGACGGTCATAGATCCGGATCTGCACCTGCTTGCCGTGCACCCGGGGCGGAAACTTTGCGACCGGCTCGGCGCCGCCGATCATCTCCTTGACGACCTCGCTATAAGGCCAGTGGCCTGCGACGTGCGTATCGCGCACGACGATCCAACGGACGTTCGGGTCGGCCGGTGCGTCGTAGACCTGCGCGTAGCTGTAACCGGTCCGGCCGCTGAAGAACAGCGCCCAGTTGGTCATATCGAGGACCCGTTCCGGGCCCTCGGTATGGTCGGCGATCCAGTCTGCGGTCGTGGTGTAGACCGAAAACGGTCCCTCATTCGGCGGTCCGAGCCTTCGGACGTTCGGGTAGATCACCAGGATCGCCAGGAGCGCCGCCCAGACTGCGGGCCCCGGCCGCAGCCGCTCGCCGGGTCGGCCCAGCCACCTGCCCGGAATCGCCGCCTTGCTCATCAGCCAAGTCAAGGCATGGGCTGCCGCCAGCGTGAGGATCATCCCGGGGATCAGGCTGTGCCGGGCCGTCAGGTAGCCGCCGGTCGCGTGCAGCCGGACCAGTCCCACCGCCGCGGCCGCCAGAAGGGTCGAGAGCAGGATCCAGCCGCGGAGCCGCGTCCGCTGGTAGAGCGATAGCCCGACCCCAAACAGGCTGAAGGCGAACAGCGGCGGCGTGACCGAAGCTTTGAACGCCTTGAGTGTGCGCCCAACGGCGAGCTCGTACGTCATCGCCAGAGTCTGGCCGGCCGGCAGCGGATGCTCGCGCTCCAGGCCCATCGGGTCGGAACGCGGGGCGAGTCCCAGCACGCGTGCAATCGCGGGCTTGGTCCCCACTCCCTTCTTGAGAGCCATGTACGGACCTGCCACGAGGGCGAACCCGACGACCAGAAACGCCAGCGCCCTCCACCACCTCGGCCAGTTGATCCGCGCCGCCCGCACCACGGGGAGCAGCAACAGCGCGACGACGATCGACGCCGGCAGCAGGAGGCCCTCGGGCCTCGTCAGGTACGCCAGCCCGCTGAAGCCGATCGCCAGCGGCAGCCAGAGGAACCGCCCCTCGCGGAAGAAGCGGACCGATGCCCAGAGGCCGAACGTCCACCAGAGGAAGAACGTGCTCTCGGACAGCACGTTGACCACCACATAGCCGACGATCGGGTTGACCAGGGCCAGGACGCAGGCCAGCCACGCCGCGGCGGGCCCGAAGAGCTCGAGGGTGAGTAAATAGGTCGGGATGACCAGGAGCACCGCCGAGGCGAACGAGACGCACAGCGCCGCCCGCTGCCACGACACCGGGCCGGTGCCGCCGATGAGCCGGTGCGCAGCGGCGATCGCCATCGGGTGCAGGGGATGGTCGATCCCCTTGCCGAACCCGGCTGCCCAGGATTCGCTCTCGAACCGCTCGGCGCG
>JAKAUH010000080.1 GCA_021818605.1 Planctomycetota bacterium | reverse complement strand
CCCGATCCGACCCGACTCCGGACCGGTCCGACCCGAACGGACCGGTCCGGGTCAGGCTGAGAGCCTGACCGACTTCCGATCCGGGCTCGATCCCGTCCGGCCGTCGTGGGCCGCGTTCCTCCGACCCATCCTCCGGCCCGGTTCCCGTGCGACAGACTCGGCGGCCCTGGGGATTATCTCGATGTGCTTTTACGCAGGGAGGGTCCTGACCGGCCGGGAGGTTTCCGTCGGCCCGGTGCTGGCCGCGAGGAATGTATGTGGGCACGGGATGCGCCGGGTTCCCCAGGGGAATGGACTCCTGCTAGAATCCGAGGAGGTTCGCCAGCCCGTCGCGTCGAGTCCGGAGCGAGTCCCTCTCATGGCCAGCCGATTCCCAGGCATCGACCCGTACATCGAGGCCCAGGATTTCTGGCAGGACTTCCACTCGCGGTTCCTGACTTACGCCTGCGACGCGATCAACCTGAAGCTTCCCGCGGGGTACGTCGCTCAGCTCGGCGAAAAGCCGCGGCTGATGGAGGCGCCCTCCCGTCGCGGCCGCACGGCGCTACCGGACGTCACTGTCCTGGGCTCTCCCCGCGTCGCGGGCCGGATCCGGTCGCCGGAACGATCCGGGGGAACAGCGGCCATCCTCGAACCGGTCCGACTGCCGCTACCCGTCGAGTACGTCGAGGTCCGCGACACCTGGATCGAGGTTCATCGCGGAAGAAGGCGCCAGATCGTCGCGTCGATCGAAGTCCTTTCGCCGACGAACAAGACCGGGACGGGACGAGCCGAGTATCTCGCGAAGCGACGGGAGCTGATCCAGCGGAAGATCCACCTCGTCGAGCTCGACCTGCTGCTCCGCGGGACCCGCCTGCCGATGGGCCGCCCCCTGCCGGCGGGGGATTTCTACGCCCTGGTGAGCCGGGCCGAGGAACGTCCCGAGTCGGATGTCTACGCGTGGAGCTTGCACGATCCGATCCCGACGGTCCCGATCCCCCTCGTGCCGCCGGACGGCGACGTGATCCTCGACCTCGCCGAGCTTTTTAGCGTTGCCTACGATCGCGGGCGATACGCCGACCTCGTCGACTACGATGTCCCGCCGGCAACCGTGAAAAATCCCTCCGACCGAGCCTGGGCGCAGCGAACCGCCCGGTCCCGCCGGCGGTAGCTTACACGACGCTTGACACGTCTGCGCGGCGCCACCTAGGATGAGAGGCGATTGATACGGGCCCCGTCGAACGGGCCGTGCCCATCGGGATGCGGAAAACGGTCGGAAGACCTGGTTTCCGGCATCCCGACATCATTTATTTAGACCGTCAAGTTCATACCGGCTCCGATCCGGAGCCAGCCCAGTGCTGGGGGTGGTGCGATGCGCGTAGCCTTGGACGCGATGGGGGGAGATTTCGCCCCGGCTCCGATCGTCGCGGGGGCCTGTGAGGCTGTGGCCGACCTGCCGGAACTCACGGTCTGTCTCGTCGGCGACCAGGCCCAGATCGAGGCCGAGCTGGCGAAGGCCCCGGCCGCTCCCCGCGACCGCCTACCGATCGTCCACGCCAGCCAGGTCATCGGCATGGAGGACAAGCCCGTCGAGGCCCTCCGGAAGAAGCGGGATAACTCGATATCGAAATGCTGGGGACTGATGGCCTCGGGCCAGGTCGACGCGGTGGTCTCCGCCGGCAACACCGGCGCCATGGTCGCCTCGGCGCTGTTCAACGCCAAGATGTTCCTGCCCGGCGTCCGTCGGCCAGGCATCGCCGCGATCTTCCCCTCGCACCAGGGGCCCATCGTCATCATCGACGTCGGCGCCAACATGAACGCCAAGGCCGAGGACCTCTATCAATACGGCATCATGGGGTCCATCTACGCCGAGGAGATCCTCGGCGTCCCTGAGGCCCGGATCGGCCTGCTCAACGTCGGCACCGAGGACGAGAAGGGGAACGAGCTGACCAAATCGACTTTCGAGACCTACCAGTCGAGCCCCTGGGCCTCGCGGTTCGTGGGGAACGTTGAGGGCCGCGACATCTATAACGGCGACGTTCGGGTCGTGATCTGCGACGGGTTCGTCGGCAACGTCCTGCTCAAGGCCGGCGAGGGCGCCGTGGAGTTCCTGTTCTCCCAGCTCAAGACCGAGCTCGCCCGGTTGTTGCCCGAGCTGCCCGGCGACGCCGGCCAGAAGATCATCGCGGGGCTCAAGGACCTGAAGTCGCGGTTCGAGTACGAGGAATTCGGCGGCGCGCCGCTGCTCGGCATCCGGGGTGCCTGCATCATCTGCCACGGCGCGTCGGGCTCGCGAGCGATCAAGAACGCCCTCCGCGTCGCTGAAAAAATGGCCTCCGAGCGGCTCCGCGACCGGATCGTCGAGCAGCTCGGCGGCGCTGCGCCGCTATCAACATGAACGGGCGTACCATTCCAACCCACGGAATTCCCGGCTCGGGATCCGCCGAATCGTTGTTGCGGATCGGTCAGCGTGATCTGGCTGCGGCGTCTTGCAGGCATAATCGACTTGAAGCGGCCGAACGGCGGCTGTATGGTCAAGTTTGAGCCGACTCCGGGCGCGTTGTACCGCGCGAATCGAATCGAAGGTGTCGCCATGCCGAGTGATGCTGAACTGGCCGCCTATGCAAAGAACCTGCCCCCAATCTACCGCGATATCCTGGCTGCTTTCCCTGAGGTTGAACCCGGTCGGAAGGCGGGATATGGCCTGGCGTTCCAGACAATGGCCGCGCACTTCGCCAACACTCGACGCTCGTGGCTTCTCGGGGACGTGCGGGCGGCTTGCGAACAGCTAGCCAGCAGCGGTTTCATCGAGATCCGGAACGGGATCTTCGCGCATCCGACTGAACTCGGAGAGCGATTGATCGCGGCCGTCAGCGGGAAGCCAAGAGCCACGAGCCCCGCCATCCCCCACCTCCCTGCAGCTCCCTGGTAGTCAGGGGACCGGATGTTCTGGCAAATCGCTTCGTACCCGCGCTGCGAGTACCATATCTTCCTTTCACACTGTGCAGAGGATAGGGCATGGCTGGTGCATCCCGTTTACCAGGAGCTGATGCGGCGGGGGATCATTCCCTGGTTGGACCGCGAGGATTACTACTACGGTCGTGATTCCAGGACCTCTCTACGAGACGGATTGCTGCGATCCCGGCACACCGTGTTTTTCATCACCCTCGGGATGCTGGCCCACACGCGCGGCTGGTGCCAGATGGAACTCGCGTACAGCGACCTTCTCCAGGCGAACCTCAGCCATGTCGGCGGCCCGTTGCTCAACCTGGAGCTCCCTCTGTTCTTCGTCGATCGGGCCAGCGCAGAGCTCCCGCGGACTGCCTGGGACGCACTGCGCGATCGCGGGATTTTTTATCACCCGTCTGATGGCGATGCGATCGAATGGTCGGTTAGTCAGATTGTTGCGTTCCTCCACCGCGAACAGGATCTCGCTCTCGACATGGCGAGAGTTGTTGTGCCGGGTCAGCCGGTCCACGACCAGTTAGCGGACCGACCCGGCCTTATCAAACGGATAACACAGTTCGACCCCGGACCGATCTCGTGATCATTGAGCGCCGATTCGGCACGCGCGTTAGCGATCAGGTCGAATGGCTCCCCGACCGGTCGAAGTCAAAGCAACGGCCCGGGGAAGGCTAGTCTGGTGCAGGACGTTGCGCCGGACACCGTGACCGAATCTTGCGTGCTGACTCCGCCATCGAGGAGCGGACCCCAACCGCCTGGCGGGCGACCCGCTCAAAACGACTTGATCAAAAGGAAATCACGATGCCCAAGATCGCCTTCCTGTTCCCCGGCCAGGGTGCCCAGTCGGTGGGAATGTGCCGCGAGCTCGACCAGGAACTGCCCGCCGTCCACGACCTGTTCGACCGCGCTGGCGAGATCCTCGGCATCGACCTGCGCAGGCTCTGCATCGAGGGACCGGCCGAGGCGCTTGAGGCCACCGACGTGAGCCAGCCGGCGATCTTCGTCGCCAGCCTGGCGGCCCTCGAAAGCCTGAAGGTCACCAACCCCGACGTCGTCGCCGCGTGTGAGGGCGCCGCGGGGCTGAGCCTGGGCGAGTACACGGCGCTCGCCTTCGCCGGGGCGCTCGACTTCGAATCCGGCCTGCGGCTCGTGCGGCGCCGCGGCGAGGCAATGCAGGCCGCCGCGCTGGCGACGCCCAGCGGGATGACCAGCATCCTCGGCCTCGATGAGCCCGCCGTCGACGAGCTTTGCCGCCGTGTCGCGCCCACCGGCCGGCTCTGGAAGGCCAATTTGCTTGGGCCGGGCAACATCGTCGTCTCGGGCGAGAAGGCCGCCCTCGAGCAGGTCGGGCCGATCGCCGAGGAGCTCAGGGCGATGAAGGTCGTTCCGCTGGCCGTCGCCGGCGCGTTCCACTCCGAGCTGATGAAACCCGCCGACCAGCAACTCTCCGAGATCCTCGCCACGACGCCCATGACTCCCCCCCGGATCCCGGTGTACTCCAACGTCGACGCCGCACCGCACTCCGAGCCCGATGACATCCGCGCCACGCTCGTCGCTCAGGTGCTCCAGGGCGTCCGGTGGGAGGACTCGATGCGGCGGATGCTTGCCGACGGCTTCGACACCTTCTACGAGGTCGGACCGGGCCGCGTCCTCACCGGCCTGCTGAAACGGATTGACCGCAAGACCCCCTGCGCCAGCGTCCCCGCGCGCTGATCCCTCTGTCGTCTCCACCGGAGGATCCGCCGAGCGCGGGAGCGATTTCGTCCAATATTTCGACCGCCATGCGAATATCCGTCAACTCCCGGGGATCGAACGACCCCGGGGCCCCGAACGGTCGGGGTCAACCCTGCGCGGCTGTCACTTCCCCCGGGACGGTCCGGCTCGAGCAGCCGCGGCGAATTCGTTCGTCGAGGACACAACCGTGGTCGCGCCCTGGGTCTTGCAACTAGCCCCATCCTGGACATCGAACGTCGAAAACCTGCAAGCGACGTTACTTGCGGCCCTTCCCGGCGTCGGTGACTCACTCGTCTGGCTGGTCGGATTGCTGGTGCTGGTGCTCGCGTGCACCGAGCTGGCCGGATTGCGGTACATCGCCAACAACCGGGTGGGGATCGTCGAGAAACTGTGGTCTCTGAAGGGCTCGGTGCCGGAGGGGCGGATCATCGCCCTGGACGGCGAGGCGGGCTTCCAGGCCGAGGTCCTGCGCGGCGGGATGCATTTCGGGCTCTGGCGGTGGCAGTACCGGATCCACCGCGTGCCGCTGGTCACCGTACCGCAAGGCAAGATCGGGTATGTCTATGCCCGCGACGGCGAGGCGCTCCAGCCGAGCCAGACGCTGGGCCAGATCATCGCTTGCAACCAGTTCCAGGACGCGCGCCGGTTTCTGGGCGGGGCGGCGGGCAGCCCCGAGAATGAGCCCTTGATCGGCCAGCGCGGCCGGCAGCGGGCGATGCTGCGCGAGGGCGTCTACGCGATCAACCTGGCTCTATTCACCGTGATCGCCGAGGACGTCGTGTACCGGCTCGAGACGGGCGGCTCGCGCGAGCTGAAGACCCTGGTGAACTGGCAGAACGAACTGGGCGAGATCGACGCCTTCAACCCGGTCATCATCGGCGGACCGATCGAGACGCCCGACCCGCTGCTGCCGGGCAAGACGATGCAGATCGACAGTATCGGGATCGTCACGGTGCATGACGGGCCGTCGCTGCCGCCGGGTGAGATCATCGCGCCAGCGGTCGGCTGCGACCGCAACGAGAAGGACTTCCACAACAACTACCAGGACCCCGAGGCGTTCCTCCGCTCCGGCGGGCGCCGAGGGTTGCAGTTCGTGCCTCTGACCGACGGCACCTACTTCATCAACCGATGGTTCGCGACGATCGAGTCGATCCCCAAGACCCTGGTGCCGATCGGCCACGTGGGCGTGGTCGTCAGCTACTTCGGCCGCAGCGGTCATGACGTCTCGGGCCAGGCGTTCCGCCACGGCGAGCGCGTCGCCGATGGCGAGCGCGGCGTGCAGGAGAGGCCGCTCGGCCCGGGAAAGTACGCGTTCAACACCTATGCCGGCAGCATCGTGATGGTGCCGACGACGAACTTCGTGCTCCACTGGGTCACCGGGCGGACCGAGACCCACCGCTACGACGAGAGCCTGCGCTCGATCGAGCTCGTGACCAAGGACGCCTACGAGCCCACCCTGCCCCTCTCGGTCGTCGTCCACATCGACTACCAGAAGGCGCCCAACGTGATCCAGCGGTTCGGCGACGTGAAAAAACTGATCACCCAGACGCTCGACCCGATGCTCAGCGCCTACTTCCGCGATGTGGCGCACAAGCGGACGATGCTCGAGCTCTTGCAGGAGCGCGACGCCATCCAACACGAGGCCGCCTCCGAGCTCGGGCGGAAGTTCCACAACTTCGACATCGAGTGCGTCGACGTCCTCATCGGTAAGCCCGACACGGCGCAGTCGGGCGACAAGATCGAGACGCTGCTCGAGCAGTTGCGGCTACGGCAGCTCTCGCTGGAGCAGGTGGAGACCTACACCAAGCAGGTCACGGCGGCCGACCGCCTGCGGGTGCTGAACGAGGCGCAGGCCCAGGCGCAGATGCAGACTCAGCTCACCAACTCCCTGGTGCAGATCAAGATTGCCGAGAACGAGGCCGAGGCCCAACTGGCGCGGGCGCGCAAGCAGGCCGAGCAGGTCATCGTCACAGCGCAGGCCGAGAGCCAGCAGCGGATTCTCGCCGGCCGCGGCGAGGGCGCCCGCATCCTCCAGGAGGGCCTGTCCGAGGCCTCGGTCCTGCTCCAGAAGATCGAGTCGTTCTCCGACCCGCGGCTGTATGCCCTGTCGGTCGTGGCGCAGAACCTGTCGAGATGCACGCAGCCGCTGGTCCCCGAGCGGGTCTTCATCGCCGGGGGTGCCGGAGCCGGAGCGGCCGGCGCGGGCGGCGACGCGACCCTCGCGGCCGCCGGCAGCGCCGCGGCGGGCAGCGGCCTGATGGGCCTGTTGCTCAGCCTGCTGGTCGCCGAGAAATCAGGGTTCCAGCTCGCCGAGAATCCCGGCGGCGATTCCGGACTTCGGGCGTTCTCCGACCAGGTCACCCGCCAGGCCATGGAATCAATCCAGCAGGCCGTTGGCAACGGGACCGTCGCGGCCACGGCGCCCGGGCACAACGGCCACGGCCACGGCTCTCCGCCGCCTGAGGTCGCGGTGACTGTCGCCTCGTCGTCGTCCCGGATCGACACCCAGTCAGGGACCGCCTGACCGCCGGGTGACTTGAAGACAACCAACGCGGGGCGCGGATTGCGCCTGAGGAATCCGGCGATCCTCGCCCCGCGACACACTTTCGAATCGGCCTGTTCCGGACTCAACGCCTGGCGGCGCCGCGTGTTCGGCGGCATTGACTCCTGGGCCGCTGTTGGCTACATTCGGGGTTTCGCGTCGCACGCCGGCGGCCCAGGGTCGACGCCGGACGGCGATGCTCGTTGAGCCAGATACCTCGACCGCTACCGACCGATTGAGGAAGATCGTTTCATGCCCCGGAAGAAGTTCGGACGCAACCGCAAGAATCGCTGCCGTTTCTGCACCCCCGATGGCTGTCCTCGCCCGGCCTATGTGGATTACAAGGACGTCGGCCTGCTGAAGAAGCTCTGCACCAACCAGAACAAGATGTTCTCCCGCAAGCGCAGCGGGAGCTGCGCGGCGTTCCAGCGGGCGGCCAGCGCGGCGGTGAAGCGCGCTCGGTTCATGGCCCTGCTGCCGTACGTCGGCGAGTAAGCCGGTCGAGCCGGGATCTGGCCGGACACGAGCGATCGAGCGCCATCCCTTCTCCTCGCCGACACCGGGGAGAAGGGGCTCGAAGGGCGAATGAGGGGTCCGGTCGCCTGCGCTCTCTCGCCCGCCCACCGACCGAGCCCGCGTCTGCGCGCCCTATTGCCGGGGCACAGTGCGGATGCTTCCGCCGGGTGCCGTGGGCGTCGGCCGCGGTATCGTCCGGATCGCGCCGCCGCGTGAAGCCTTCGGTTCCTGCCGAGGGAGGGTCTGGAGACTCCCGCCGACTGGGGCCTTCGATTCATCGATGGCCTTCGGCTTCTCGCCGGCCTTCGGCGAGGCTTCGCCGCCCCGGCTCCCCCGGAGAAATGCCACGAGCTGCGGCTCGAGGGTCTCGTAGCTCGCTCCTACCCGGTCCTCGAGCGCGGGACCCATGGTC
>JAKAUH010000734.1 GCA_021818605.1 Planctomycetota bacterium | reverse complement strand
CGGAACCCGGTGAGGAAGGTGCCGGACGTAGGTTTGATCGACGGCCATCGACATTCGCTCGCTTCGGAACGTAGGTCAGGCTTTCCAGCCTGACGGACCTCGGGTCCGATCCGATCCGATCCGATCCCGTTCCGACCGCGTCAGCCTGGAAAGCCTGACGGACTTCCGGCCCGATCCGCTCCGATCCGCTCCGTTCCGATCGCGGACCCGACAGTTATTGCCGCCTGGCCAGGAACAGCGTCCGCGTCAGCAGCGGGTGCGACCGGATATCCACCGGCGGCCCGCCGAGGATGATGTCCCTCGGATGGATCGCCTTCGAACCCGGCTCCGCCTTTGGCCGCTCCTTCGGCTTCTTCGCGAAGAAGCCGTGCGGCCTCTTCGGATGCTTTCGCTCCACGCCGCCGGGATGCTCCTTCCGGCCCGGCTTCCCGGCGTGCTTCCCGGCCTTTCCGTGCGGCTTTTGATTGCGCGCACCACCGGCCTCGCCGGCCTTGTTCCCACCCCCCGCATTCGTGCCGGTGGACAGGCTGGACGCCGAACCCGCGGGAGGCGGCACAGGGGTCGGAGTGGGGCTGCCCGTCGACGCCCCACCGCCATTGCCTGTCGGCGATCCCGTGCCGCCCGTCGGTGAGCCGCTACCTCCGGTCGACGAAGCCCCGCCCGTCGGTGAGCCGCCGCTCGTCGATGTGTCCCCACCTGATGAGCCGCCACCCGTCGATGTGCCCCCACCTGATGAGCCGCCACCCGTCGAGCCGCCGCCCTGCGTGGGATTCGCCGCCGTGACGTCCAGCGTGAGCGTGGCCGCGTTCGGCACGTTCGGGGACGACACGCTCACCGTGTAATCGCCCGCCGTCTGGCCCAGCGTCAGGCTTGAGAACGTGGCGATGCCCTTCTTGGCCTGAACGGTCATCGTGCCGCCGAGCGTCCCGCCGCTGGGGCCCGAGGCCAGCGTGATCGTGACCGAACCGTTGTCGTTGGTCTGCAACTGCCCCTGGGCGTTCTCGAGCGCAAACGACAGTGAGAACGCTGAGCCCGCCGTGATCGGGCTCTTGCTGATCGCCGTGGACGTGGTCGTGACAACCACCTGCGTCGGTGAATCGAGGCTGATCTGCCCGCCCGCCGGAGGATCCACGGTGAACGCCGACGTCGACACACCGGTTAACCCGGTCGAGGCGGTCTGGATCGTGTCGCTCGTCCCCGCCGCGCTGACCGTCACGCCGCTGAAGCTCGCCACGCCGTCGCTGAAATTCGCCGAGGTCGTCCCGCCGAGAGTCGCGCCGGCGGACGAGGCCACGAGGGTCAGCGTCACGCTCCCCTGCGCGGTCGTCACGACGTTGCCATACGCGTCCTCGGCGGTCACCTTCAGCGGGAATGCCCCGCCGGAAGTGACGGTCGCCGGCGGTTGCGCCGTCACGACGAGCTTGCTGGCCTTCGCCGGGGTCACGTCGAACGTGCTGGTGTCAGCCACCGGCGCCAGGCCGGAAGAGCGGAACGACAGCGAATAACCGTTAGCCGCCAGGTCAATCGCCAGGTTGCTGAAGCTCGCGACGCCCTGCTTGACCGGGACCGTCGTCGTGCCGGCGATCGTTGCCCCACTCGGGCCCGATCCCAGGGCGATCGTGACCGAGCCGCTGTAACTCGGCTGGACCTGGTTCTGACTGTTCTCGATGGAAACCGTCGCGGTAAACGTCGCGCCGGCCTGGATCGAGCCCGCGCTGATCGACACCGCGGTGATTGCCATCTGCTCGGCCGCGGGGATGTTCACGACGAACCTGCCCAGGCTGCCTGACGGCACCGCGATACCGCCCACGTTCGTGACCGGCGACCCGCCCAGGCTCACGGTATACGTCCCATTGTCCGAGGCCGACCACGATCCGCCCGGCGGCGTGATCTGATAGGTCACGACGAACGACGGGGCATTCCCCAGGGGATCCGTCGCGCCGACCGCACTGGTCGAGACGACCGAGGCATTCAGCGGCGCCGCGCCACCCGGTGGATCGACCTTCACGACCGCGCCGGCCAGCGTCGAGGCCTCGATGGCCGCCCTGTCGGCGTAGGTCACGGTGAACCTGTACGATCCCGACGTCGATGCCGTGTTGACCCCCGCCGCGCTCAGCGTCGCGCTCGGCGCCGCCGTGATCGCGGTCGCGCCCACCTGCACGGCGCCGATGTCGGTGCCGTTCGGTCCGGTCCGCGGGTCGTAGCCGCGCTGATCCGTGGCGAAGTTCAGCGGATTCGAGCCCTTGCCCAGCGCCGGGCTCGTGGCCTGGAGCAAGATCGTCTCCGTCGGCCCGCCGTTGTTGGCCAGGCCACTCGTGGCGAGTTTTGGATCGATGTTCGTCAGGTTGTTCGAGCCACTGATCCTGGCCGAGCTCGCCGGCGCCTGGATCAGCGAGTTCGACGCGGCGAGGGTGCCCGAGTCATCCACCTTGCCGTTACCGGCGATGATCGTGCTGGTGGCGTTGACGGTTCCGCTCGTCTGAATCACGCCGCCGACCGCGCCTTTTCCGGTCTGTGTGTTGAGCGCGACCGTGCTGTTGAACAGTGTCACCGTCCCGCCGTGGACGTATGCCGCGCCGGCCGATCCCGAGCCCGCCGCGCCGTTGTGGCCGTTCTGGCCGTTGCCCAGGCCGTAGCTGCCTCCCTTGCCGCCGGCCCCGCCCGAGCCGCCGGCCCCGCCCGCGACCGCGTTGGCCGCGACCGTGTCCTGCTCGAGGCTGAGCGATCCACCGGCCACGTAGAGAGCACCAGCCAGGGCATTCCCGCCGTTGCCGCCGAGCCCGCCGTTGCCGCCCGTGGCGAACCCGCCGACCTTGGTCGTCCCGCCGCTCGACGTGGCGTGGTGGACGTGATGCCGGCTGCCGCCCATTTTGGTCGTGTGTCGCTTCGCCCCCGCGGTGGCTGAACCGGTGACGGGTTTGCTAGCGCCCAGGCCGCTGAGTCCGCTGAGCCCTCCGGCATAAGCGCCCGCGCCGCCGGTCCCGCCGGTTCCCCCCGCGCCGCCGTTCGCGGCGTTGCCGCTGGCTGTGCTATCCAGCAGGGTTACGGTCCCGGCGGCCAGGAACAATCCGCCGCCATCGCCGTTGCCGCCGGCTCCGCCTGTCCCGCCGAGGCCGCCCAGCGGCGGCGGCGCGGCATTCGTGCTGCCGCCGCCACCGCCGAGGCTCGTGAGACCGGTGCCCCCGCCGCCGATGCCGGCGATCAGCGCCGCCATGCCGGCCTGACCACCCCGGCCTCCCATGCCTCCCTGGCCGCCGGCCGCCTGGTTATCCGCGAGGGTCGCGTTCTCGATCGTCAGCGTGCCGCCCGCGACGTACATCCCGCCGCCCGAGCCATTGCCCCCCGGCCCCCCGGCTCCGCCGGCTCCGCCCGGCCCGCCGTGGAACAGGTTGCTCAACGCCGTGCCATTCAGCAGGCTACTGCCCGTTGGGAGATTCGCGCTCCCGGATTTTGTCTGAGTCACGCCCGGCAGGCTGATATTGCTCGCCGCCACCAGGCTGCTGCCCGCGCCGCCCGCGCCCCCCGCGCCGCCCGCGCCTCCAGCCGCCCGGTTGTTCGCCAGCTCGCCGCCGATCAGGCTGATCGTCCCCTGGCCCAGGTAGATCCCGCCGCCCAGTCCCGCGCCGCCGGCGCCGCCCGCGCCCCCCGCGCCGCCGGAACCACCCTTGCCGCCGAGTCCGCCCATGCCCCCCGCGCCGCCCGCGCCGCCGACCGCCACGTCCGCCGTGAACGACGCGCCGTGGCCCTGGACCGTCCCGCCCGCCACATACAGCCCGCCGCCCGTCGCCAACGCCCCGGTGCCGCCCTTCGCGCCCGCCGACACCTTCGTCTGTCCGGCCAGTTGAGCGGCATCGCCCCCCGCGCCGCCCGCGCCGCCGACCGCCACGTCGTGCCCGATCGTAGCGTTCTTCAGGATCAGCTTGCCACCGGCCAGGTAGATCCCGCCGCCTCGAGCCGCCTTCCCGACGCCGCCGGCTCCTGGAGTCTGTCCCTTACCACCCGCCGCGCCGGCCGCACCCGCCGCGCCCTGCGCGACGTTGTCCCGCACCGCGACCCCGCTCAGCGACACCGTGCCGCCGTCGATCAGCAGCCCGCCCCCCAGCGCTGCCTGGCCGCCCACGGCACCCCCGTTCGTCGCGATGCCCCCCGCGATCGCCAGGTCCTGGAAGACCACCGTCATCGCCGAATCCGACGCCGCCACGACCTCGAAGATCCGATCCTGCCACGCCGACGTCCCCGGCTGGATGGTCGTCACGCTCGAACCCTGGCCCACCAGGTTCAGCGTCTTGTCCGCCTGCGTCGATTTGTTCTGGATGACGATCGCGCCCGCGGTCGTGTCGGTCAGCCCGTAACTCGTCGCCGCCAGCACGATCGTGTTGACCGCGTCGCCATTGCTGTCGGCCTGGCTGATTGCCTGGCGCAGGCTGGCGTCCGTCGGCACCGGGTAGAACGTCCCCTGGTTGGGTGTCGGATTGGCGGTGATCGAAAACGAATTTGTCGTGACCGAGCTGAATCCGTGGCTGCCGATGGTGAAGGTGTACTCGCTGCCGAGTTGGCTTATCGACAGCCCCTGGAACACGGCGACGCCCTGACTGGCAGTGACTGTCAATGTACCGCTCAGCGAGGCACCATTCGGGTCGTTCCCCATGGCGAGCGTGACCGTGCCATTGAACGACGGATCGACCTGCCCGGCCTTGTCCACGGCCTCGACTTCCACGCCGAACGAGGCCCCGGAGATCACCCGCGAGGGCGGCTGCGCCGTGACGGCGAGCTGCGTGGCCGCGCCGTAGGACACCAGGCTGGGGATGAGCAACGGCGCATTGGGCGTGCCGCGGCCCGTGACCTCGTCATAACCTGGACCCGCCGAGAAGCCACCGTTGCTCCCCTGGGTGATGTCGTGGAAATCCGCCGAGGGGGCGGCATAGATCGCTGGAAGCGTCTGCGTGGGCCCGTCGAGCGAGTCGACCCCGGCGATCGCCCGGCCCTGATTGGCGATCGCGATCAGCCCGGCCCACGACGGCGCCGCCTCGCTGGTGCCGCCGATCGCGTACCAGTCCCCCATGCCGTCGGTGTTGTCGTACGAGTCATAAATCGCCACGCCGGTATTCGGGTCGGCATTCCAGGCGACATCGGGAATGGTGCGCTTGCCGGTGCTCTGGAACCCTTGCTGATAGGCCGGTTTGGGCTCGTACTGGCTCGTCCCGCCGCCGCTGCCTGACCATGCGGTCTCACTGACGATCTGGTTGTTCGGGCCCAGTTGTAGCGTCGTACCGCCCGCCGCCAGCACATTCGGCGAATACGCCGGATAGTACCCCGGCGATCCCGAGTCGCCCGACGCCGCGACGAACGTCACGCCCTGATGCCCGCTTGGCGTGACGAACGTCGAATCGGTCGCCGTCTCGCCGTTGTATTCCGGCGTGCCCCAGCTCATCGATACGACCGAGACACCCGGCAGGCTCGCGGCGGTCTTCACAGCCGTCCACAGGTCGTTGTTGTTGTTACCACTGTTCGCCTCGACCAGGTCGATGCTCGCCGCCGGCGCGATCGCATGGGCCCACTCGATGTCGAGGGCCTCCTCCATCTCCCAGTTGCCGTTCAAGTTCCCCGCCCCGGCCGGGTCCGTGCCCGGCAGGTTCGTGGTCTGGCCCTGCTGGTTGTACTTCATGAAGCTCGGCGGATTCGGCAGCCCGAACGTCTTGTCGAACTGCGCCAGGTCGCTGCTGGAGAAGTTCGGGTCGCTGCTGTTCACGAACGCCGGATCATCATAGGCATCGACGATGGCGATCGTCTGGCCCGAGCCATCGCCGACGATCGGACCGAAGACGACGTTGTTGATGCCGTAGGCCGCGCGGATCTGGGCCGGCGTATAACCGACGGGCGTCGGCGAGCCGAAGTCCAGGGGCGCCGTGCCCGACGAGGGGTGGGCCTTCGGCAGGTCGGGCGCCTGCGGATTGGGATCGTGCAGGATGATGGGCAACTTGAACCCGGACAGGACCACGCGACTTTCCAGGTCCTCCAGCACCGCCGGAACCGACCGCCTGCGGCGCGCCAGCGCCCCCCGCCATCGCGTCGACGAGGACATGATGACTCTCCTGGATGATTGCGCAAAGGTTTACAAAAGATGATCGGAGATGAGGACGCTGATCTTTCTGGATCGCGTAGGGTGGGCATCGCCGACCGATGGAGGCTACGAACTGGTGCGCAATGCCCACCCTATCAAACGGTCCTGGAGCCTTTCGGGATTATGCCTCGACGCGCGCACGGCCGCCGCGACGAGAGGGCCGAGCCCGGAACGATGCCCCCGATCCTTCAGCCGAGGAGGATCCCGATGCGGCCGGGGATGATGCAGCGATAAGCGACGGCCGGGCCAGGACGCTGGCGCAGGAGGATCAGGGCAAACCGTTCGGCTTCGCCAACCGGGTCGCGAAGGCTTGGAGGAGCCAGCGATGACCGCCGACACCCCGCCGGGTCGAATCGAGTCGAATCGAGTCGAATCGAGTCGAGTTTGTTTTCTGGAATCACCCTAGAATCTGGTGCGGAGGGCGGCGGAAGTCAAGTCAAGTTTTCAAGAATCGTTAAGGATTGCTGCCGGCCGCGAGCGGGGCGCGGAAGACAGGCGTATCGACGACCCCCGGGCGGCAGGGTGGTGACTCCCCGACCATTCTCGCCGAACGCCACCCAGCCCAGGCGGGTCCGGGGCGAACCGGCGACTCACGAAGGTTCGCCTCTGGGACCCTCGACGGGCGCTCGATGACCCGGGACTCACGTCGCCGGTTCGCCTGAGTTCTCTCTCGTCTACCTCCCTCGTTGCCTCCGTGCCCGCATGCCGCTATCCTCGAATCCAGTTTTTTCCCGTCCCACTGACAGGGCATCGTCGCAATTCGCCGAAGGAGCCCCGACCCATGCCGAGACGGCAATCTCAGCACCCGATTCCCGCCCCCCAACCGATCCGCCCGGCCCGGACCTGGACCTGGACCTGGACCCGAGCCCGCGTCCCGTCGGCCCGATCGATCCCGATCCCGATCCCGATCCCGATCCCGATCCCGATCCCGATCCCGATCCCGATCCCGATCCTGCTCGCCGCCGGGCTGTTCCTCGCCATTGCCGCCATCTCGCCCGCCCGAGCCCAGCAGCAGCAGCCGGCCGACGACTGGATCGGCAAGCGGGTGATCACGCGCTATGGTACCGTGCTCCGCGTCGGCGCCCAGATTGTCGACGACGAGAAGCGCTCGGATAACCTCGCGGTCTCGGGGCGGGACCGGAACTCGTTCCGGATCTACAAGGTCGAGCGGACCAATGGCCCCTGGCTCTGGCTGACCGCCGAGAAGGAGGGCGTCCAGGGCTGGGTCCAGACCACGGATGTGATCCCCTTCGACCAGGCGATCGACTACTTCACGGCCGAGATCCGCGCCAACCCGGCGAGCGCGGTGAATTACGTGAATCGGGCCGCTATCTGGGACGAGAAGGGCGAGCACGACATCGCGATCGCCGACTATAACTAGGCCATTCGACTCGACCCGAACGATGAGGTTGCCTACAACAACCGCGGCATCGCCTGGGGATCGAAGAAGGAGTACGACCGGGCCATCGCCGATTACTCCGAGGCCATCCGAATCGACCCGAAATATGCGTCCGCCTATATCAACCGCGGCCTCGCCTGGAAGCCGAAGCAGGAGTACGACCGGGCCATCGCCGATTACTCCGAGGCCATCCGAATCGACCCGAAGCTCGCCGGCGCCTACAACAACCGCGCCTGGATCTGGGCCGCCTGCCCGGACGCCCGGTTCCGCGACGGCAAGCGTGCCGTCGCGAGCGCCACAAGGGCGTGCGAGCTCTCCAACTGGAAAGACCCGGCCCGCATCGACACCCTGGCCGCGGCCTGCGCGGAGGCGGGCGACTTCGAGCAGGCCGTCAAGCGGCAGAGCCAGGCGATCGAGCTGCTCACCGACGCGAAGGAGAAGGAAGATTACGCCACGCGGCTGAAGCTCTACCGGGAGAAGACCCCGTACCGGGAGACCTCCTCCCCGTGACCCGCTCCGGTCCGCTCCGTTCCGGTCCGTTCCGCCCGCGTAGGTCAGGCTTTCCTGTCACGCGCAATAAGGTTGGCGTGACGGTTGCGCAAGAAGGTTGCGGCTATGACGTCCGTCGTGGCGGACGGCGACGGCTCACCGATAGCGTCAGGATCGACTCCCGCGTCAGCTCGGTCGCCGGC
>JAKAUH010000427.1 GCA_021818605.1 Planctomycetota bacterium | reverse complement strand
ATACGGGACCATCCAGTTATCGTGTAGCGGCCGGAGCGGGCCGACATCGAACGTCCGGCCGAGCAGCAGTCCCAGGTTGGTGAGCATCCCCAGGGCATGGTCGAAGAGCCAGGCCGTCCGGAGCGGCAGGAGAAAGACAAGCGGATAGTCCTCGTAGTGGGTGAAGCCCTGACTGAGCCCGGTGTCATAAGAGCAATAGAGCTCGTTGCCGACAAACCCGGCGGTCGCGTAGCCTCGCGAGCCGAGGACTTCGGCCAGGGTCGTGGCCCGGCGATCGAGCGGGGTCAGCCAGTCGGCCCCGACCTCATGCTGCCAGAGCCCGGTGAACATCGTGGCGTGCGATGGCAAGGTCCACGGCGCAGCGGCACGGGCCCGCTCGAACCGGATGCCAGAGCGGGCCAGGGCATCGAGCACAGGAGTCGTCGGCCGCCCGTAGCCGTAGAGACTCAGATGATCGGCCCGCACGGTGTCCATCGTGATCAGGATCACGCTGGGCGGGTCTCCGGCGGGGAACGGCCGGGCCACCTCTTCTCGCCGGGCCATCCAGTCGCTGCCGAGAATCCAGCCGGCCAGCCCCAGCTCGACCGCGATCAGGGCCGGGAACGTGACGATCAGCCGACGCCGGATCCCGGCCGCGCGGCGCTCGATCTCCGAGGCCAGCCGAATCGCGGTGCCCCAGGCGAGGAGGACCCACGCGATCGCATAAACGCCCGGCATCGCCACGATCAAGACCGGCAGCACCGCCAGGAACACAATCCAGCGCGGAGCGATCCAACGGCCGAAACGCGGCCGGATCGCCGCCAGCAACGCCAGGAACACCCCCATCGCCGCGAACGTCAACAGGTTCGACAACGGGGCCAGCCAGAAGAAGTGCCGGGACATCATGTAGAGGTGGTTGGTCGAGAAGAACGTCTTGCCGACGAACCTCCCTCCCACCTCCACCAGCCCGGCCGCCAGCCCGCACCAGAGCGACAGGATCACAATGTCCAGCGGGCCAAGTCTCGGCGACACCCGAGGATCCGCCTCGGCACTCACTCCTGATTCCGGGCCCGCCCCGGCCGGTCGCGTCTCACTCACGGGAACCCAACCTCCAACAGACAGACTCGACGGCAAGCGACACCTAACCTTATCAGCGTCCTCCCGGAGCAACCGGGCACCCCGTGGCCCCTTCTGACCGACGTTCCCTGTTCCACAATAATTGGCAAGGTAATCGCAGAGCCTGCTCCCGCTTACAAACTCTTACAAATCGATCCACTCTGCCGGGGAACCGGAACGCAAACCATGCCGGCGTGGACACCGGGCTCGCGCCGCATGATTGCGTTCACATAAATTGAACCTGGGTCCAGACGAACCGATTGCGGCGACTCGGAGCCGCGCCGATGGAGCAGGACCTATCCGTCTGGCGAATACGACAGCGGATGCACCGCTGGGAGGCTGGGAGGACGTGGTTTGGAGGACCCCCTGGACATTGTCCCGGCCCGCCGGTATCAACGATCGAAGGAAGTTGGATCGATTCCGAAGCCCGGGTGGTACGGGCGGCGCGGCTGAGCGGGGCAACTGGGGCAAAGGGTCGCCGGTGCGAGCAACGAGCCGATGCGGCGCCGGGACGAGAAGGAAGCGCAGGCGGTTTGAACGAGCCACCGGAAAGACCCAATCGGTATGGAGCCGGCATCGGCGTGGTGGGGGCGGGCTTCATCGTCCGCGACTGCCACCTGGTCGCCTACGCCGCGGCTGCGTACCGCGTTGTGGGGATCACGTCGCGGACGATCGCGACGGCCCGCGAGGTCGCCGCTCTGCGGGGCGTGCCGAAGGTCTTCGACTCGCTTGCGGCGATGCTCGACGATCCCGAGGTCGAGGTGGTGGATATCGCCGTGCCGCCCGCCGAGCAGCCGGCCGTAATCCGCCGGATCCTGGCGCATCCCCGACAGGTGCGTGGCATCCTGGCGCAGAAGCCGCTGGCGATGTCGTATGCCGAGGCAGCTAGCCTGGTCGAGGCGTGCGAGCGCGCCGGCGTGGCGCTGCAAGTCAACCAGAACATGCGGTACGATCCGTCGGTGCGGGCGCTCAAGGGTCTGATCGACGACGGCCGGCTGGGTGACCCGGTGCTGGCGACGATCGAGATGCGGGCGATCCCGCACTGGATGCCCTGGGCCCGCGATGGGCGATCGCTTTCGACCTTCGTCATGAGCATTCACCACCTGGATACGTTCCGCTACTGGCTGGGCGATCCGGCGCGGGTGCTGGCGAGCACCCGGCCTGACCCCCGGACCAGTTTCCCGCACGCTGACGGAATCAACCTCTATATACTGGAGTACGCGACCGGCGCGCGGGCCTCGGGCTGGGACGACGTCTGGGCGGGACCGGCGCGCGAGGGGGCGGGGTCGAACATCTTCGTCCGGTGGCGGTTCGAGGGGACCGAGGGCCTGGCGCTCGGCGAGATCGGCTGGCCGCGCTGGCCCGAGCGGGTGCCGAGCACGATCGAGTACACCACGACCCGGGCCGGAGGCATGTGGCATCGCCCGGTCTCCGAGGACGCCTGGTTCCCCGACGCCTTCGCCGGGCCGATGGGCGGATTGCTGCGGGCCATCGAGACGGGCGAGCGGCCGGATATCTCGGGCCGGGACAACCTGGGAACAATCGCGTTGTGCGAGGCCGTGCTGACCTCGGCGCTCGAGCATCGGGTCGCCCGGCCAGACGAATTCAGTTCCGATCGAGACCGACGAGGCAAATCGTGAATCTCCTATCCCTGGCCATCGCGACCGCGGCGTGGGCTCCAATCCGGGAGGCCGTTGCGAAGGCGATGGCGGTCCCAAGCGCGCGGGCGGCGGTGGCGGTCGTGGGGATACTGCTGGTGGCCGCCGCGCTCGGGGTCTTGCTACGCGCCCTGCGCTGGAAGGCCCTCCGCCGTCGACGCATGGCGCAGATCAAGGCGCAGGCCGCCGAGCGCCGACGCGCCGTGCGTGCCCTGAAGCAGACCGAGGTCTTCTACCACGCCCTGGTCGAAACCCTCCCGCAGATGATCCTCTGCAAGGACCTGGAAGGGCGGTTCACCTTCGCCAATGGCCGGTTCTGCGCCGAGCTCGGGACGACGCTCGACGAGATCAAGGGAAAGACCGACTTCGACTTCTTTCCCCGCCAGCTGGCCGAGAAATACCGCGCCGACGATCGGCGGGTGCTCGAGAGCCGCCAGGTGGTGGACGTTGTCGAGCAGCACATCACGCCGAAGGGCGAGACCCTGTTCGTCCAGACGATGAAGACGCCGATCCTCGGGCCGGAGGGCGAACCGATCGGCATCCAGGGAATCTTCTGGGACGTGACCGAGCGGATGCGCGCCGAGGAGCGGCTGAAGGAGCAGAATGTCATGCTCCAGGCGATGGCCGAGTCCGAGCGCCGGGCGCTCGAGGCGCTCAAGGCCGCGCAAAGCCGGATGGTCCAGACCGAGAAGCTCGCCAGCCTGGGCCAGCTCGTCGCCGGCGTGGCCCACGAGATCAACAACCCGCTGGCCTTCGTCAGCAACAATGTCGCTGTGCTCGAGCGCGACCTGCTCGACCTCGTCGAACTGGTCCGGCTCTACCACAAGGCCCGCGACGGGACCGGCCACGGCCACGGCGAAGCGGACTGCGGCCGAGCCGCGACGAACGCCCGGATCGCCGAGGTTTGCGAGCAACTCGACCTGGACTATAGCCTCGAGAACCTGCCGCGGATCATCGAGCGCACCCGCGAGGGCCTTCGCCGGATCGAGCGGATCGTCAAGGACCTGCGGCTGTTCGCCCGGGTCGACGAGGGGGAGTGGAATGAGGTCGACCTGAATCCCGGCATCGACTCGTCGGTGAACATGGTGCAGGGCTACGCGCGGAAACGGGGAGTGAAGGTGGTCGCCGAGTACGGCGCGCTACCCGCCGTGCGCTGCCGGGCTGCCCGGCTGCACCAGGTTGTGGTCAACCTGCTGATGAACGCGATCGACGCCTGCCCACCCGAGGGGACAGTGACTCTTCGCACCGGCCCCGACCCCGAGCGCCAGGCGATCCGGATCGAGGTCACCGACACGGGCTGCGGCATCGACCCGGCGATCCGCGAGCGGATCTTCGACCCGTTCTTCACCACCAAGCCGGTCGGCGAGGGGACCGGGCTGGGACTCTCGATCAGCTACGGGATCGTCGAGGAGCACGGCGGAACGATCGAGGTCCAGTCCTCGCCCGGCTCCGGCTCGCATTTCACCGTTCGCATCCCGCTCCAGGGCCGCCGCGAAGGCGAGCCCGCTCCCGCTCCCGCTCGCCCGGCTGAACCCGCGCAGGCGGCCGGGTGATACGACAGTCGAGTCCCTCATCAGCAGGCGGATTCCCATGAAGCTCGGCCTGATCAACTCGGCGTGGGTCCAGTCGGGCCGCGGAACCGCGTTCGGCATCCGCAAGACCCGCGCGATCGGATTCGACTCGATCGACATCTTCGCCGATCCACTCGACATCGACGCGCGCGAGAAGCGACTCATCAAGAAGGAATGCGACGCGGTCGGCTTGCCAATCATCAGCGTCGCGTGCGTGGCGCTGGGACTGGTCGATTTCAACCCAGGCGTCCAGCGGTTCCACGCCGAGCGCGTGCGAGCCTATCTCGACATGGCGTACCTGTTCGAGGCGCAGAACGTCCTCCTGGTGCTGGGCGAATACATCTGGCAGAAGGAGGTCATCCCGCCCGAGGAGCAGTGGCACGCCGGAGTCGAACAGGTGCGCGAGCTGGGCAAGTATGCCGAGACCCTGGGACTGGAGCTCGCGCTCGAGCTGGAGCCGTTCGCCCTGTCGCTGTTGAACGACGTGCCGAGCATGGCGCGGTTCCTCGATGAAGTCGGCCACCCGTCGGTGAAGGCGAACCTGGACATCTCGCACCTGGCGCTGGCGCATCAGCCGGCCGACTCGATCGCGAAGCTCGCGGGCCGGGTGGCTCATGTGCATATCTCCGACTGCGACGGCCGGGCCCACGGCGACCTGCCGCCAGGGCGGGGCGTGGTGGATTTCCCGCCTTATCTCGAGGCGATCCGGCGACTGAACATCCCCGAGGCGACGATCTCGATCGAGCTGGAATACTCGCCCGAGCCGTCGCGGATCGAGGAGTGGGTGACCGAGGCGTACGAGCGAACGGCGGCTCTGATGCGTGCGGCGGGACTGCGACCGTGAGCCGGCTCGCGGTGATCCTCGGACGGATCGCGCTGGCCGCCGGGCTAATCATGCTGGTCGGCTGGCCGGCGGCGGCGACGACGCTCGAGGCCACCGCCTCGCTCTGGCGATCGCCGGAGGCCGGATCCGAGGGCGCCGAGGCGATTCCGAGTGGTGCGCTCGACCCAACGAGCACGGCCTCGGTGATCAATCAGAGTCGCGGCCTGTCGCGGCCGGCCGCCCTGGCGATCGAGACGATCCGGCTGGTCGGGGAAACCGAGGCGATGGCGCTGCCCGCCGGGGTGATCCTGGCCGTGCTGCTGTTCCGCACCGACATCCCGGGGCGTCACCTCGTCCTGGCAATCCTGGCCCTGTCGGCGTTCGTGCCGATGCCACTGCACGCCACGGCGTGGCTCGGCGCACTGGGAAACGCCGGCCGGATGCAGGTGCTGGGCGTGAAGCCGATTCTCGTCGGCCGCTTCGGCGCGGCGGTGGTGCACGCGATCGCCGCGTTGCCGTGGGTCGTGCTGCTGACGGGAGTGGGCCTGCTCGCCGTCGAGCCCGAGCTCGAGGAATCGGCCCGGCTGGAGTCTGGTGCCTGGCGGGTGCTGTGGGTCGTGACCCTGCGGCGAGCCGTCGGCGCGATCGGGACGGCCGCGCTGGCGGCCGCCGTGCTCACGGCCGGGGACATGACGGTGACCGACCTGTTGCAGGTACGCACCTATGCCGAGGAGGCTTACGTCCAGTTCATCCTGGGCCACGGACTGGCGGACGCCGCGGGCGTCGCCCTGCCGCCGCTGGTGGTGCTGGGGATCGGGATTCTGCTGGCCGCGCGGGCGATGTCGCAATACGACCCGGCGCGACTGGCATCGGCGGGGGCGGGCATGTGGGTCTATTCGCTCGGCCGGTGGAGAACCCCGGCGGGCGCGGTGCTGGTCCTGATCGTCGGCAACGCGGTTGCCTTCCCGCTGTATGGGATGATCTGGCGCGCGGGGCGGGTCGGCGGACGGGCGACGCTCGGGCAGCCGCCGACCTGGTCGCTCTCGGGGCTGGCGGGGACGCTCGTACGCGCGACGGGCGTGGTGAGCGAACCGCTTTTCGCCAGTTTGGGCTGGGCGTCGATCGCCGCCACGGTCGTCGTGATCCTGGCTTTCGGGCTGGCCTGGGCGGGTCGATCCTCGCGAGCCTGGTGGTGGGCGATGCTGGGCGCTCTGGCCCTGGCTCTGGCGACACCGGGCCCGGTGGCCGGCCGGGCGCTGGTGCTGGCATATCGGGATCTACCGATGCTTTACGACTCGTCGGCGATCGTGGTCATGGCCCAGGCCCTGCGCGCCTTGCCCTACGTGATCCTGGTGCTCTGGCCGTCCGTTCGATCGTTTCCCCAGGATTATCTCGATGCGGCCGCGCTCGATGGTCGCGGACCGGTCGCTCGAATGGCGTGGGTGGCGCTGCCGCTTTCGGCTCGTCCGATCGTCGCGGCCTGGCTGGTGGCGCTGGCGCTCGGCCTGGGCGAACTGGCGGCGACGGACCAGGTGTATCCGCCGGGCGTCGAACCGATGTCGGTCTTCCTGTGGGGATTATTGCACACGGGCATCGCCAGCGATCTGGCAGGCGTGGCCCTGATCATGCTGGCCACGATCGCCGCCGCGGGGCTCGCGGCCGCGCTCGCGATCGGCTGGTCGCGCCGTGGGGGGGGTACGGGCGTGAGCCGAAGTGCCCATCGGCTGGTGGGCGAGGCGCCTCGCTCTCCCGGCACTCATCCTTCGCGCACCCGGCCTACGGCGTCTCCCAGATCTTCACCGCCCTGTCGAAGCCCGCGGTCGCCATGAGCTTGCCGTCGGGCGAGAACGCGATTGCGCGGACGTTGCCGTTGTGACCGTGGAACGTGCGGCTTTCCTGCCAGGTCACGGTGTCCCAGATGCGAATCATGCCGGTCTCGGTGCCGGCCGCGAGGCGCTTGCCGTCGGGGGTGAAAGCCGTCGCGAGGATCGCCCCGCCAGGGCTGCCGAGCTTCTCGATTCGGGTATCGGTGGTGATCTCCCAGATATTGGCATAACCGTCCCAGCCGGCGATTGCGAAGACCTTGCCGGCGGGCGAGTAGCGCACAACCTCGACCGCGTTATCGTTGCCGGGCACTGTGCCCTCCTCGTCGCCGGTCGCCAGGTTCCAGAGGATCGCCCTGGAGTCGTTGCCGCCCGTGAGGAGGGTTTTGTCGTCCGGCGAGAGGTCGAGCGTGTAGACATGAGCCGTGTGGCCGGTCATCGTCGCCTTGAGCTTCCGGCTGGCCACGTCCCAGACCTTCGCGGTGTTGTCCTTGCCGCAGGTCGCCAGGGTCTTGCCGTCGCGGGTGAACTTCAGGCACTGGACGCCGTCCTGGTGGGCCCGGAACTCGGCGGCGGCCTTACCGGTGACAGCGTCGCGGAGATAAACCTTGCCGTCGTACTCGGCCGTCGCCAGGGTCTTACGGTCGGGCGAGAATGCCAGCCAGCGGACGCCCTGGGCGGTCTTCGCAGTGTACTTCCTCTTCACGGTGTCGGGATCGGTCAGCTCGTAGCCGCGAACCTCGCCGGCCCGCGCGTCCCGGCTGCCCGAGGCCGTCGCGATCGACTTGTCGTCGGGCGAGAATGCCACGCACCACACGATGTCGGGATAGTCGGCGATCGCGACTTTCGGTGTGAGCGTCGGCTCCTGCGCACGAACGCGAGCGACAGGCAGCGCCAGTGCGAAGGTCAGCGCGAGCGAGGCGATTCCCGGCCAGGCGGTCCGCGTCGTCATGGGGTCGGTTTCCTTGGATATTGCGGCAGACACTCGAGCTGTCCCTCAGCGATCAACCTTCGCCTCCGGCTTCCCGCCGGAGAGGGTGGCCTTGATGGCGTCGCGGAGCTGGTCGCCCAGGTGCGAGCCCCCACCGACGAACAGGCGGGCGACATTGCCGTCGCGGTCGATGACGACGGTCTGCGGGATGGCGTTGGCCTGGTACTTCTCGGCCACCGCGCCGTCCTTGTCCAGGGCGACGCGGGGAATGTCGAGCTGGTGCCGCTCGAGCATCGCCTTGATCTTGTCGGGCGTCTCCTGGAGGTTCAC
>JAKAUH010000368.1 GCA_021818605.1 Planctomycetota bacterium | reverse complement strand
TCCGCTGCTTGTATTCGTTCATCGCCTTCATGAATTCCAGCTCGGCCTCGGTGTACTCACGCTCGCACGTGGTGGGATCCACGAAGCGGCGGCGACCGCTGACCTGCCGGGCGTGGGCTGCCCGACTCGCCTGCTCCGTCGCCCGCCGGTTGATCCACTCACCACATCCGTCCGGCTCGCAGTCCGCCGGTTCCGTGTTCGGGACATGACTTGACGCCTGGCTCATGCTCGTCGACCTCCTCATCATCATCGCCCGCTACGTGGGTTGATCGTCCAACCCCGGCGGGTTGTGCCACGGAGAAGAGAAGATACCATCGGGCAACGGCCCACCTGCCGTTGGGTCGATCGCTCTTCGATCGATGGCAGACAGGCGCTCACCAGATCGCCCGCAGAACGCTCCGTAATGAGAACCTAAAACATCGCGGCCGACGAGGTGATTCCCTGTCCGGTTTTTTCCGGGCGGAGGCCTCGGAACCGGACGACCTCTTTGCGTGAATGCACGCACTTCTCTTTCGTGGGGCGTTGCGATGTGTCAGAGCGTGTCGTACCGTCACGTCAGACGGGGGCGGCAGTAGAGTTGGTGGAGGATTCGCGGTGCGCGCCGATGGTGTGGGCTGGGATTCTGAGTTTTTCGGTGCATGGCGGCAAACGGACGGCGCCTGATACAATGATGAGTGCGCGCCTCGCCGGCCTGGCCTCCGGTCGTGGTCTCGAATCCCTGCCAATCACTTTTCTCGATGGGTCGAGGGTCTCACGTCATGCCCGATCTCGACGCCGAATCACTGGTCGACCAGGTCACGATGCTCGGCCTGGTGTCTCGCGAGCGGATGCGGGAGGCGATGGCCGATGCCGAGGACGGATCGCCGGACTCGGTCCTGCGGATGCTCCTGCGCAAGGGGTTCCTGACGAGCTGGCAGGTCGACCGCCTGCGCAAGGGGGATCCAGCGGGTTTCTTCTATGGCGAGGCCAAGGCGCTGTTCCACCTGGCGGAGGGAACCTTCGCCCGGGTGTATCGCGGCGAGCACGTCACCAGCGGACAGCCGCTGGCGATCAAGGTGCTCCGACAGCGATTCGCCCAGTTGCCCGAGGCGGTTCACCGGTTCCACAAGGAAGCCGAGGCCGGCATGCGCCTCCGCCATCCCAACATCGTGCAGATCATCGACGTCGGCCAGCAGGATCACCGCCACTACATGATCATGGAATACGTCGAGGGGATGAACCTCCGCGAATTCCTCAAGATCCGCACGCGCATGAAGGGGCACCAGGCGCTCCCACTGATGCTAGGGCTGGCAGAGGGGATGAAATACTCGCTCGACCAGGGCATCACCCACCGCGATATCAAGGGGACCAACATCCTGATTTCCAACTCGGGTGTCGCCAAGCTGGTCGACTTCGGCCTGGCGACAATCGAGGGGGATGACAACAAGCAGGGGGTCAAGAGCCAGCGCACAGTCGATTATTCGGCACTCGAGCGGACCGCGAAGAGCCCCAAGGGAGACACGCGCTCCGACATCTACTTCCTCGGCTGCGTCTTCTACCAGATGGTCACCGGACAGCTTCCGATGGAGGAGTCGGAGAGCAAGGACATGCTCAAGAAGATGCTGGTGCGCTCCTTCGGCGCCATCAAGCCGATCGCCGAGCACCCCTACGCCCCCGACGAGCAGCTCTGCGAGATCATCGAGAAGATGATGAAGATCGACCTCAAGGTCCGTTATCAGAACATGGGCGAGGTGGTCACCGACCTCGAGCGCTACAAGGCCTCGCTCCAGGACGACTCGCAGGCCGATGCCAGGAGCAGGCAGGCCGACGACGATTTCGCCTCGATCTTCATACTGCCTCCCGAACCGGTCCACCAGGAGGAGGCGCCCGCTCCGCTGCCCCCGGCTGCAAAGCCGGTGCCGTCGCGCAGCATCCTCTGCGTCGAGGCTCAGGACGAGATCCAGGACGTGCTGCGCAAGACGCTCACCCGGATGGGTTATCGCGCCCTCCTGGTGCGCGACTCCGAGCGCGCGGCCGAGCGCTATCGCGAGGCCCCCGTCGACGCGGTCATCTTCGACACTGATGGCCAGGGCGACGAGTCGATCGAGCACCTCATCGACATGTACGAGAAGGCCCAGGAAGAAGAACAGCACCTCGTCGCGCTCGTCCTGCTGGGGCCCCGGCAGGGCGAGCTTCGCGAGAAGGTCCCCGTGGACGACCGGATCGCCATTCTGTCCAAACCGCTGAAAATGAAGGATGTGCAGGAAACCATCCTGCGGCTTGTGCCCCCGGATGGCGAGCCCGTCCCCAAATCCTGGGGCGTCCACGCATCGCAGGACGACGAGTGAAACCCCGGATGAAGCCCTATCACTGCGGGACCCGTCTGCCTGGACCGGCTGCCTCATCCGACCAAACGGGCGAGGCAGCAGCCGGGAACGTTCCGCGTCGCCCGGCTTCAGCTCAAGGCGTTGGGGCGGCGCTCGCGGCCATTGCGGTCTTGCACGGTCTCGGATCACTCGCCTTCGCCGCGGTAGATCCGGGCGCCGTCCGCCCGCCCACCGCCGCGGCACGATCCCCCGAGGCACGAGCGGTCGCGTATCTGGCGGGCGAGGTTCCTCGATGGTCGCGGGAAAACCACTGCTTCTCGTGCCACAACAACGGCGACGCGGCCCGGGCACTTTACGTCGCCTCGGCCGCCGGTCTTGCCGTCCCCGATTCGGCGCTCGTCGACACGACCGCCTGGCTGATCCGTCCGTCCGGCTGGAACGACAACGGCGGGAAGGCGGGCGTCAGCGACAAGCGGCTGGCACGGGTGGCGTTCGCCTCGTCGCTGGCAACGGCCATCCGGACCGGGCATCACCGTGATCGCGGCGTGCTCCAGACCGCCGCGATCCGGCTGGCTCGTGACCAGGACGAGGACGGCTCGTGGCGTCTCGACGGCGAGCCTTCGCCTGGCTCGCCGGCTGCCTACGGCCGGTCCGTCGCGACCCTGCTCGCTCGCGAGGTCCTGAGCACCGCCGACCCGGACCGCTTTCGCGCGTCCATCGTGCGGGCCGATGCCTGGCTCCTGCGGCGCGAGCCCTCCGCCGTCGCGGACGCCTCAGTCGTACTCATGATCCCGGCCCCGTCGACCTCGCGTGACGGGCCGAAGCGCCGTCGTCAGGCGCTCGACTACCTCGCCCGCGCGCAGGGCGAGGACGGCGGTTGGGGGCCGTTTGCGACCTCGCCGCCCGAAACGTTCGACACTGCCCTCGCGATGCTCGGGCTCGCCCGATCGGGGGATAGCTCCGCGCGGGTCCAGCGCGCGATCGCACGCGGCCGCGCCTTTCTGGTCGAACAGCAGTCCGACGACGGAAGCTGGCCGGAGACCACCCGTCCACCGGGCGGCACCAGCTATGCCCAGCGGCTCTCGACCACCGGCTGGGCCACTCTGGCGCTTTTGGCCACGCGAGACCGGGCACGCCAGGTTCGCCCGCAGTAGGTGCCTTCTTCACCACAACGGACTACTTGCCCGAGAATTCATCAAAAGCCTCTCCCTGCAACGGGACCGCCTTCTTCTCTCGCTCTTTCGCCGCGGCCTCATCAAGTTCGGAGTCGTCGTCCTTCTGCTGCTGGACCATGTGGGCCTCCATCCAGTTCGCGGCCTTCTCGAACCGCTGCTGTTCCCAGGCGCAGTGCTCCTGCCACTTGCGCAGACTCTTCAGCTCGCGCTCGTACTTGTGGTATCGCGAGTCGCCGGTCGCGGCCAGGACCTTCGCCTGCTTCTCGACCGCGATCTCGCGGATCTTCGCCTGGTTCAGTGCGTCCGCATAGTTCGATGCCATCTGGCGGTAATAGGCATCGACGCTCTGGCTGTACGACGCGCAGCCGACCAGCGGGGCGCCCAGCGCGATCATGGCGATCGGCATGACGAGCTTCCTGGCAAGGGCCCGATCCATGGGACCTCTCATCACCGCGACCTCCTGTCGACGGTCCGACTTCCCCGACGTGGGACCGGCGCCGGATCCATCCGGCAGCCTGATCCAGGGGCTCGGTAGGATAATCCGCCCGATGAGAAGCCGCAATCTCAGTCTTCGACCCCCATGCAGACGCTCGGCGGCAGGACCACGTCGAGCTGGTCAATCTCGGCGAGCGCGGCGTACAGGTCGGCCTGGACGGCCAGGTGTGTCATGATCACCAGCGGGACGGGGCTCTGCTCGGGGGCATCGTCACCGGGGTCGTGCTGGATCACGCTGGCGATGCTGATGCTCCGATCGCCGAGGATCTGCGCCAGCCGGCCGAGGACGCCGGGCCGGTCGGCGATGGTGAACCGAAGGTAATAGCGGCTCCGAATCCGATCCGCCGGCGCGAGCCGGACCTCGGGCGCGGTCTCAGACCAGAGGTTGCGCAGTCGCGACGTCGTCCCGGAGCGTCCGGTGAGAACCTCCAGCAGGTCGCCGACAACGGCCGATGCGGTGGGCATCGCGCCGGCGCCCCGGCCGTAGAAGAGCGTATCGCCGACGGCATCACCCACCACGTGGATGGCGTTATATGGCCCGCGGACCTCGGCCAGTGGCCGGCCGTGCCGGACCAGGGTCGGCGCCACACGGAGCTCAATGCCCGCGGAGGTTAGTCGCGCCAGCGCCAGTAACTTGATCGCATAGCCGAGCTCGCCAGCGTACTTGAGGTCGGCGGTCTGAAGTCGGTCGATGCCCAGACGAGGGATCGCGTCGAGCCGCACATCCGCCTCGAACGCGAGCTGGGCCAGGATCCCCAGCTTGTGGGCCGTGTCGGTGCCGTCGACATCGAGCGTCGGGTCGGCCTCGGCGTAGCCAAGCTCCTGCGCCCGCCGCAGCGCCTCGTCGTACGGCAGCCCCTCGCCGGTCATCCGCGTGAGGATGTAGTTGCACGTGCCGTTGAGAATCGCAGCGATCGCCTGGACCTGGTTGGCCGCCAGCGAGACGCCGAGCGCCTGCACGATCGGGATTCCGCCGCCGACGCTCGCCTCAAAGGCGACGGCCCGCCCGCTGGCACGTGCCTGGGCGAAGATCCGCCTCGCGTGTTCGGCCAGGAGCGCCTTGTTCGCGGTCACGACATCCTTGCCCGCGGCGAGCGAGGCGAGGATGTAGTCGAGTGCCGGATCAGTCCCACCCATCGTCTCGATGACGACGTCGACCTCGGGATCATCGATCAGGCGATCGGCCCGATCGGTCAGGTGGACGCCTTCCAGGTCCAGATCGCGCGATCTTGCCGCATTGCGAACAGCGACCCATTTGAGGCGAACAGGCCGCCCGGCCCGTCGCGCGATCCGGTCGCGATGTTCGAGGAGCAGCCGCGCGACACCACCACCCACCGTCCCCAGCCCGATCAGGCCGACTGTGAATGCTTCCATCGTTCCCCGATTCCGCTCAAGTGGGCGCCCCGGCGCTCGCACAGTCCGATCCATCGCCAGGCCCGACCCCCAGATTATGCCCGGCGACGGCTCGCACGCAAGCCGTCCCGGCGCAGGACAGGAGCCCGCATCGCCGCCGCCGGCCGAGATTTGGACCGAGTCCGAATTGATCGATCTGACGTCGATCGATACTCTTGACGGCAACGGCGACCGCTGCGCCCGACATCTCGCCCGCCGGCTCAGGGAAGCGACCGACCTGCAACCTGCTTGATTGAGGATAGGCTCATGGATCAGCCGCGACTGGAGGTCCAGATCTACCAGATCTCGGACGACTCGATGATGAGGGCCAATCGGAACGATGGCACCGGATGGGACTGGTGCTGGGCGGACTGGCAGCGCGCCTGGATGAACAACACCCCGCAGCGCTACGCCTACCGCTGCCTGCCGCTCACCATCATGAATCAGACCGGCTGGTGGATTCGCAATCCGGTCGGCTTCGAGGCGACCTGGCGCGGCAGCACCGCGCCGGGCTCGATCGATTTCCACTTCGACACCGCCCCCGATGTCTGGTCCAACTGGATCAGCAGCCAGTTCGGCGAGGGCATCATCACCTGGAACACGCCGTTCCTCTTCCGCACCCGTCCGGTTGGTTCACGCCTCCTGGTCCTGGGCCCGGTCAACCACTTCAAGACCAACGCTCACCCGCTCACGGCGATGATCGAGAGCGACTGGATGAGCATGTCGTTCACGATGAACTACAAGCTGATGATCCCCCATTACCCCGTGCGGTTCGACCTCGGCGAGCCGCTGTTCCAGGCGATCCCGCTGATCAGCAACGTCTGCGCCGACCTCGAGAACGCCTCCGTCAGCTTTCAGCGGTTGATCGACGATCCCGAGCTGCACCGCGCCTACCAGGAATGGGACCAGGGCCGTCGCGGTTTCCACGAGCGCAAGGCCCAGGGCCTGGTCAAGGCCGACGACTGGCAGCGCGACTACTTCCAGGGTCGCGACGCCCTGGGCCGGGAAGCCGAGACAAGGCACATGATCAAGGTTCGGCCGCCCCGCGTCGTCCACGGTCCGTTGCCGAAGCCGGCCGATTGACGATGTCCGCTCCTCGGGCTGCGCCAGGCGAGGTGCGCCCGCACGCCAGCTCCACTGTCTGTTCCCTTCTCGACTCGCAGGAGGCTCGAAACGATGGAGACGAGGATCTCGACCGCGGATTCATCCGTCCTGGCGCAGCGCAAACGCGGGAACGGCGCCTCGCAGGCAGGTCCGTCCTCCGCGCCGACCTTCGACGGGCGGCCGTTCGACGATGAATGGCGGCGATGGCTCGCCGAGAACCTCATGCTCGGCGCCGCGCCCGCCAGTATCATCGAGGTTCTAACCGCCAACGGCTTCTCCCCGCAGGTGGCCTCGATGGAAATCGACGCCGCCCGGCTGAGTCCCTATTTCCGTGCCACGCAGACCCTCCAGAACCGATTGCGCAAACGCGATTGGATCCTGGCCTGCTACCGCAAGCTCGAACGGCTGCGACCTGGGTCGGGCGAGATCGAGCGCCGGCACCGGCCGACGCGCGAGGAGTTCCTTCAGGAATACTACGCCTCCAACCGGCCGGTCATCATCACGGGCGCGATGGACGACTGGCCGGCCATGACGAAGTGGAGCCTCGACTACTTCGCCGCGACCTGCGGCGACCGCGAGGTCGACGTGCAGATGAACCGCAACTCGGCGCCGAACTACGAGATCAACTCGGACCAGTTCGTCAGCCGTGTCCGCTTCGGCGACTTCGCGCGGATGGTCCGCGACGCGGGTGATACGAACGACTTCTACATGACCGCCAACAACAACTCGCGGAACCGTGACACCCTGGCCGAGCTGTGGGACGATGTCCGCGAGTTCCCCGAGTATCTCCGCGACGACATGCCCTCAGGCCGCTTCTTCTGGCTCGGGCCGAAGGGGACGATCACGCCCTTTCATCACGACCTGACGAACAACTTCATGGCCCAGGTGATGGGACGCAAGCTCGTCAAGCTCGTCCCGTCGTGGGACATGCCGCTGATGCACAACTTCGCACACGTTTTCTCGGGCATCGACGGTCGGGTCACGCCCAGGGCGCCTTCGCCACCGCTGCATCAGCCGCAGGTGATCGAGTGCGTCCTCAACCCCGGCGAGGTGCTTTTTCTGCCGATCGGCTGCCTCCACTTTGTCCAGGGGCTGGACATCTCGGTGACGGTCTCGTTCACCAGCTTTGCTTTCGACAATGATTTCTCTTCATTTTACGACTGCTATGGGCCGGTTTGAGGTTGAGGCCGCTCCAGGCGACAGGCGCCCCACTCGTCGTCTCATTCGCTCGACGTGGGTCGCTGGCTCAAACGCGCGGAAAGCTGCTCGAGCCACTCGACGGCGGGAACACCATAGGGGCGGAACTTCTCGAGCCGGTTCTGCTCCTCGCTGAAGAACAACGCGCGATGGGGGCCAAGCTTGCTGGCGAGCGGCGAGTCGAGCATCTGGCCCGAGTCGGCGGGGCTCATCTGGAAGAGCACTCGCATCTCGAACTCGCGCAAAAGCTGATGTGAGAAGTGGCGATTGAGATTATTGACCGTGTCGCACCAGGCGATCACGTGGACGCCTAACCCCGAGCCTTCCTTGAGGATCGTCTCGAGGTGATCGACGGGAGCAGCGTCCTCATCCTCGCGGCGCGAGAAGCTGAACTCGTCCTCGCGTCGGCGGAGGTCGCGGAACCTCGCCAGGTCGTGGATCAGGACGAACACCTCGGGGCCGTCGCCGCCGGATTCCTGCCGGCGGCGGACCTCGCCGGCTGCCTCCGAGAGGATCCGGCCGGTGTCGCGCCAGCCGCCAAGGTCGACCCCATGCGGGAGATGGCCGGCAACCCGGGCC
>JAKAUH010001147.1 GCA_021818605.1 Planctomycetota bacterium | reverse complement strand
GCACCGCGGCCGCCTGGACGAGATCCAGGCTGCTCGGGATCGGCACGGCCATCCGCTCGTGGGTCAGCACGTACTCAGCCTGGCCGCCCCCGCCGACGATTCCAAAAACCCGGTCACCGACCTTTAGTGGTCCAGTTGCGTCCGGCCCGATGGCGTCGACCTCGCCGGCGTATTCCAGCCCTGGGATATCCGCCGGCGCGCCCGGCGGCGCCGGGTACATGCCGCGGGCCTGCATCAGATCCGCCCGGTTGAGCGCACAGGCCCGCACCCGCACGCGAATCTGGTCGCCCCGCGGCTCGGGAGTCGGCACCTCGCGGACCTCAAGCACCTCAGCCCCGCCCCGCCCCGCGATCACGATCGCTCTCATCGGTTGGTTCTCCTCGTCCTGCCGGTTGACGCATTGGCAGTCGGCGCGGGCTCGTCCGGCAGGAACCGGATGCCGGCATCAGACGGGCCGTGTCGGTCCGGCACCAGCGCGGAACGTCCCTGAAATTGCAGGTCCACCGCGTACATCAGGGAGCTGACGATTCCCGACCAGCCCAGACAGATGACGAAGATCATGTAGAACGCCGGCAGCGCGTTGAGCGCCTCGGTCGCCGAGCGCGTGCCGATGCGGAAGTCGATCACGAGCCACACCAGGGCCGCGATCAGCGGCAGGGCGCACCCCGAAATCATCCCTCCGACAATCCCCGTCCCGCCCCGGACGCGCCCCAGAACGAACCCCGGCAGCACGACCAGCAACCCCGCGCCCAGCATCGCCAGGCCGGTCGTCAACAGTGCGAACCCCAGGCCGCACAGGGCGACCAGGCCCATCAACTCGCCCAGCGTGTACTGGCGAGGTGCGATCATCTTGACTTCCCTTCAGCGTTTGTTCGGCGTCTTTGACCGTCGTCGCCGAACCCGCTCCAGTGGATCGGCCCGACCGCCGGTTCGGGCTCGGGCACTCGGTCGTCGACCCGATTGGCGAGCCGCTGGACCGACCACGCCAATGAGCCCACCAGCACGCCCCAACCCGAGCCGACGACCACCAGCACGATCGTCCCGAGCCACGGCAATGGCGAGTCGAGTACCGGGACCTTGTAACGAATTCCGAGTAACACGAAGAAACCGATGCCGCAGAGCAGAACCCCAATCGCCCCGGCCGCCATCGAGCTGGCGAGCCCTACTCCGCCCCGCGCCCGTTCGATGGCATACCCACCAATCGGGAAGCCGATGATCAGCAGCAGCGGGAGCAACAGCGGCCACGGCACGGCCGCCAGCACCACGGCGCAGATCGCCACGGCGATCATCATCCACCACAGCGTGAATTGCAACCGCGGCCGTTTCACGACGGATGATCCCCTTCGACCGTGGCGCCGTCGATCTCGATCGCCTTCGCCATCGCTTCACGGGCCTCCTCTCGCTCGTGTTCCGCACGATGAACGCTCGCGATCAGCCAGACCGGAATGGAGGCGACAGTCCCGTGCACGGTCCCCGCTCCCACATAAACCGCCAGGATGAACGCCGTGGCGAAAGGCCCCCACGCCAGGGGACCATCAAAAACGTACTGATGCGTCGCTCGCTGATAGATTCCCAACCCCAGCATTTCCGCCGAGCCGACCGCGATCCCACCGAGGAACACCGAGCCGCCCCGGCTGTAAGCCACGGCGGCGCCCGTGGTCATGCTCCCGACCCATACCGCGATCAAGCCGAGCGGGTGACGCATCACGGCGAACACCAACGCCAGCACGACAATCGCCGCCAGCAGGTGGCGGAGGGTCAGGCGCGACCCGGGCATGGGTATGGGCATCGGCATCGGCATCGCTCCCGTCACAGCTAGCGGTAGCGTCTGCGGACGAAGTGCGGACGGTAGGTCGGCCCCACCGAATTCCTTGCCGATGCCCCGGCGACGGCCGGCTGGCCTCGCCGGGCGATCGACCAGGCCCACGAGCCGATCAGTCCGCCCCAGGCCAGGCCGAGGCCCCCCAGCGCCGGCAGGATCACCCACGGCACCGGCGAGGACAGGTCGGGGAACCCGTAGATCCTCGACAGCAGAATGATCGCGACGATGTTGCCCATCGGGAACCCGATCGCGCCGCCGAGCATCGCGCCGAGGATCCCCTCGCCGCCCCGTGATCGCGCAAACGCGAAGCCGGCCAGCGGGAATCCCGCCGCCGGGAACACGACGAGGTACACCAGCGGCGGCAGGACCGCCAGCAGCACGCCGCAGATCACCACGCCGAGCACCAACGGCCAGAGGGCAAATGGCCCCGCGGATCGGGATCGGTTCACGTCAGGTTCCCTCCATGTGGCCGCGCCGGACCTCCCGCCCGTCGTATCGGTCACCCAGGCGATCAGGAGCGCGTCGGATGGCGAGGGCAGGACCGGGTGCGCCGCTACCTACTATGATGGGCGCCTCGAGCCCGTTCATCCAGACCCCAGCCGGCCCGGCGGACGCTTGCCCAGGTATAAAGGCTTCACGGTGCTCGCCTCATTCGTTACTCCCGCCCATCCACCACATCTCCTCGCGGCGGACCCACCTGCGCTGACAGGCCCTACGAGTCACGGCGGTAGGACTTTGGCGCAGGGCGAGACCGCGTCCTCAGCCAGCCGATCAGACTTTCAAGCGATAGAAGCGTCCAGGCACAGACGCCGAAGGTCGCCCCGCCGAGCAGGCCGATGATCCCCGAAGCCGCGACCACCGCGCCGGCCGACAGGTCGGACCCGGCGCCGCCCCAGGCCAGGTGCGAATAGAGGTTGGATCCGAACCCGAAGATAGTGAAGCTGAGCAGGCCCGCCACCATCGAGCCGAGGATCCCGGAGCCGGCGTGCGCCCGGTCGATGATGAATCCGGGCAACGCAACCGACCACGCGACGGCCAGCGGCCAGAAGCCCACCCGGATGAAAATGCAGCCGACTGCTGCCAGCACCACCAGTTGAACGAGCCGCCTGATCGTGAACTGGAAACGTGGACGTTCCATGCGATGGCCCGATCGCTCCCCGAGGATAGCCGCGAGCATGTCCAGAATCAGTGTCGACCCAGCGAATCCGGCTGTCAAGCAACGCATCTCGATCGGGTTGCCGCCAGTGTCGAGGAGCGAGCATACTGGATGCCAGCGGGATTCGATCAGGCGGGAGGGCTCGACCGACGCGGTTCCGAGGAGCGGGAGACCTTCGGTCAGGCCCGCAGGCCAGGTCATGAGACCCGCTCCCAACAGACCGGGCGCTGAAACTGGGTCATGAGAGCCGCACTCAACCGTGAGCGAGAGCTCCGTCGTCATCCCTCATCCCACGTCCCTGACTATTCGCCCCCGACCCACGACTCATGACCACGGAAAGCAATCCCACCCCACCGCTCGCCGGCAGCTCGCGTCCCAGGTTGGTTAACTGGGAGTCCGGTGGCCGGATCCCGCCGCTGGCTGACGACGAGGTCCGCGTCTGGGTTGTCGAGCTGGACGAGGGGATCCTCGGCAACTCCGAGTCCGACGCCGACGCCCTCGAGCCAGGCCCCGAACTGGCGATCCTGTCCGACGACGAGCGCGCCCGCGCCGCGCGGTTCATTCGGGCGCGCGAGCGCCGGCGGTTCGCCCGCTGCCGCGCGGCCTTGCGACACATCCTCGGCGAGCTGCTCGACCGGCCGCCCGGGTCGTTGCGCTTCCGCGCCCGAGCGGCGGGCAAACCCGAGCTTGAACCGGACACCGGCTGGGGCGCGGAGCCAGGCCTTCCCGCAGCCCTCCGGTTCAACGTCTCGCACTCGGCCGACCTGGCGGTGATCGCCGTGGCCGTCGGCCGCGAGGTGGGAGTCGATGTCGAGCGACTGAAGGCCATCGGCGAGGCCGAGCGGATCGTCGCGTCGTTTTTTACCCCGGCCGAAAATGCCGCATTCATGGCGATCCCGGAATCCGACCGGCCCGTCGCGTTCCTCCGCGGCTGGACCCGCAAGGAGGCCGTGCTCAAGGCGTTCGGCTCGGGCATCGCCGGACTGGCCGCGCGGCACGAGACCGGGTTCGGCCTGGATGAGCTGGCCGCCCGGTTCCAACCGGCCGCACCGTCGCACCGCGTCGATCGCTGGGCCCTCTGGGAGGCCTCGCCCCGGCCCGGGTTCGTCGCCGCGCTGGCCGTCGATGCGGAACGTCGCTTGATGGCGGATCCGACTACCTCGCCCTGACCGGCGGATAAGAGCGCCGCACCTCGTCGGGTAACCTGCTACCAGTGTCCCATCGGACCGCCGTCGCGCGGGTTGATCGCCTGGCTCCAGACCCGCTGGTTGATGGTCGCCTTGATCTTGCGGACGCTCCCGTCCATCATCGCGAGGTTCATGATGGTGTGAAAACTCTGGCAAAGATTGGGATTGGCCTGCATGGCGGTGATGCCGATCTGCGGCAGCGGATAGCTCCCCGTGTAATGCGGCTGGCCCACGAGCTCATCCGGGTTGGGCCAGTAGGGCCCATAGGTGTTGGGATAAGCAGGATACGACCATGCCATGATGTTTTCGTAAGTTCCCGATTGAGGGTCGAGGGTCGGGTATCCCGGATAGGAACCCGCCGTCTCAAACAGGCCGATGGTGTTGGACGTGCCGTCCGGGATGGTGCCGATGTGCAAAGGTGAAGGCTTTCCCTTCACGTTGAAAGTTCCGTCGGCACCGTAGACCTCGAGGTTCATGCAATAGTCGGAGGTGGCAATCTTACCTCCCAGGACCGCGATCCCACCCCTGTTGGTGGTGTCGCTGGGGCAGACGTGAATGGCCATCGGAATCGTCTGGCTTCCCAGGTAGCCGGCGTCCGGCCTGTTCGTCGTGTAGGTCGAATAGATGGTCTCCTGCTCGTAGTACGGGAGCAGCGTGTAGAATGCGCTCCCCTCGGCGGCCTGGCCGGTCAGCCAGTTGACGACCTGGTAGAAATTCGCGGCGGGCAACTCACCATTGAACGAGGTGGCATAATTGTGCGTGGAGAGCATGAGCTGCTTCGAGTTGTTGGCGCACTGCGTCACCCGGGCGGCCTCGCGCGCGGCCTGGACCGCGGGCAGGAGCAGCGACACCAGCACGCCGATGATCGCGATGACCACCAGGAGCTCGATGAGGGTGAAGCCCCGGCGACGGCGCAGTTCCCTGGTTCGATGCATGAAAATCCTCCTGAAGCTACGCGGCAAGGTAGGTTCGTGGCGACCCGGTCACAGCCCGGGGTGTTACGATCCTATCGATCGTAATACTGGGACGCAAGCGACCAGATTCTTTTTGGCCGGAACCGCATGGCCGCCGTCCCGCAGCTCTGATTAATAGGGGAATTCGTCGCACCTCAAGGGAGGCACAAAGCAGGGTCCGAGCCGCTCTTGGGGCGATCGGCCTGCCCAGGCCCCATATTTTTTTCTTCGCACCCCTAGTTTTTCGGGCCCCGACCGGTGTACAAATCAAATAACCGGAAGTCCTGGGGGCCATCCATGCGCGTCCCGAACCACCCCACCCAGATCCGCCGGATGCTGGAGAGTCGTCTCAAGCTCCTGGTCCCGACCGGCCCGGTGCTGGTGGCCAGCCTCGTCCGCCTCAACAAGCGGTGCGGCCAGCCCACCTGCCGCTGCCACCACGGCGGTCCCTTGCACTCGGCCTACCACCTCACCTACCGCCAGGCGGGACGCACCCGCAACGCCTATGTGCCCCAGGACCTCATCGAGGAGGTCCGCTCATGGATCCAAGAACACCGCCGTCTCAAGACCCTCACCCAGGAGGTCAGCCAGTTGACTCTGGCCTTGATCAAGGGTCATGTGCGACATCGCCGGCTCCGGCGGGGACGACTCTGAACATCGGCCCCATCCTCGCTCAGACCATCGGCCACTTCTTCCCCGAGCTCAACGCCTGGATCGACGAGGTCCCCGACCCGCGATTCGCTCCGCTGGTGACCTACCACAAGCGATTCCTGCTGTGGTGGGGGCTGAGTCTGTTCTTGTGCAAGCTGAGCAGCCGGCGACAACTGGATTATCAGTTGAACAACGATGGAACAGAGGTCCTCAACAACCTCAATCGCCTGGCGGGCACCGAGCAGGACACCCGGCCGGTGAACCAGACCCTCGACTACTTCCTGGGGCAGATCGGCGCCGACCCCATCGCCGCCTTGCGGACGCAGATGATCCGCCGCTTGATCCGCACCAAGGCCCTGGACGCAGCCCGGCTATACAAGCGGTTCGTGATCCTGATCGACGGCTCGGGTTACCTGGTGTTCCGCTCGCGGCATTGCGACAGTTGCCTGACGCAGCGGCAGGGCGAGACGACGCTGTACATGCACCAGGTCCTGGAGGCCAAACTGCTGGGGCCGGCCGGGATCGTCGCCTCGATCGCCACCGAGTTCATCGACAACCGGGACACCGCGGACGCCCCGGCGGGCACCGACGCCGAGCGGATCAAGCAGGACTGCGAGTTGAAGGCGCTGCGGCGGCTGATGGCAAGGCTGCGGGCGGAGTTTCCGCAGTTGCGGATCTGCCTGGTCGGCGATGGGCTGTATGGCTGCGGGGAGGGGTTCCAGGTCGCGAAGGATTCCAATTGCGACTATATCTACACGTTTAAACCTGGGCGACTGCCGGCTCTGTGGGAGGAGTTCCAGGAACTGCTGCGGCTGTGCCCGGAGCGGCGGGTGGAGCGGGTGACGCCGCAGGGAGTCAAGCAAGTCTATCGCTGGGTCAAGGACCTTCCCTACACCGACTCGGCGGGCCGAGCGTGGACCCTGGCAGCCATCGATTGTCGGGAGATCCGGCCGGATGGGACGGAATCGGAGTGGTCGTGGTTCACGTCGCTGGAGGTCGATCACGAGACGGTGATCGAGGTGGCGACGAAAGGAGGGAGGGAACGCTGGCGCGCGGAGAATGAGGGATTCAACACCCAGAAGAACAGCGGCCTGAACCTGGAGCACGCCTACAGCCACACCAGCTGGGCGGCGTACGACTTCCTGTTACAAATCGCCCACCTGCTGCTGCAACTGCTGGAGAAGGGGAGCCTGCTACGGCGGCTGGCCCGAGAGCGAGGGAAGCGGACAGCGGTGGAGTTGTTTGGCTCGTTGAAGAACATGGCGCAGCGGCTGTTGGAGAGCCTGCGGTATCGGCACTGGCCGGACGAGGTCTTCGACCGGGCCGAGTGCGGCGGGATACAGATCCGCCTGGATAGCAGCTAGCCGGCAGTGGCGAGTGGGTGTGTCGATGGTTCAGGCGCGTTCTTCAGGGTCCGGTGGCGGAGTTGCTCGAAGCGCTCTTCGAGCCCGTCCCCCTATGGCCTGTTCCGCCCCGCAGTGACTCGCGGACCACCACTCCCGCTGCTCGGGCTCGTCCAAAGGGCGAATTTCTCAGGGCTGGCCGTCCCGTCGCCTCGTTGCCCGCGAAGCCGCGTGCCGCGTAGACTGAACAGGATGGAGCGAAGCCGCCAGATCCCATCTCAGGGGCACCGTCGGGGCCCGTCAGGGCTTGACCTCTCATGGAACTCGTGGGCCTGCTGCTGGTCATTCTGATCATCTACTTCTTCATCCGCGTGCTGACGACCTTCAGCGCCTGGATGACAGGCCAGCGCTATCGCGCCTACCGCAGCCTGGCGACGCTGCACCGCGGCCGGTACGAGAGCCGCGGTCTTTCGGATCCGCCGACCGTGAGCTTCATCCACAACGGCTCGACGGTGCGGGTCGGGCTGGCCCCCACGATCGCCGGCCAGCCCGAGCAGATCCCCCGCACCCGCGTCGTCGCGCGGTTCCACAAGGGCATTCCGTTCCGGCTCGAGCTGGCACCCTCCTGCCGCCCCTCGCCGCCGCAGCCGCCGCGGGGCACCCGACCCGTCCGGCTTGGCGAACAATGGTTCGACGCGCATTACAGCGTGCAGGCCAACGACCACGAGATGGCCCGCGACTTCCTTGACCCCGCCGTTCTGGCCGCCATCGAGAACCTCCAGCACATGGTTCATCCCGGCGGCATGCTGGTCTCGATCAACCCCGAGCGATTGCTCGTGCAGGTCGACCGCAACCTCGGCCAGAGCCTCGAGGGCCTCGCCCGCGCCGTCCGCGACGCGCTGGTTATCCACGACGGCCTCCTGCACGGCGTCCACCGCCGGATGAACCAGGGGATCGCCATCGTCGAGCGCGATGACGAGTTCGAGGAGGACAACGGACCAGCCATCTGCAAGGTCTGCGGCGAGCCGATCGGCGACGGCGCCATCGTTGTCTGCGCCGCCTGCAACACCCCGCATCACCGCGACTGCTGGGAATACGTCGGCGCCTGCTCGATCTACGGCTGCAACGGCAAGGTCGGTGTCTCGGAATGAGAGCCGTGTCGGGCGAATCGTGCC
>JAKAUH010000591.1 GCA_021818605.1 Planctomycetota bacterium | reverse complement strand
CTGCCCCTCGCGCCACGTCAAGGGTTCCGTCATCCGTCTCGCCATCGCGTGCCCCGTCCTGTTAAGGTTTTAACACCTGCCGGTCATCCTATCGCCGAGCGGGAGCCGCGCCAATGGGGTTGTGTTAAAAGGTTAACGGGAACCGAGGGTCGTCGGATGCCGCGATGGGGGCGCACCGCGGTCCACCGGTCGGTATGATGTGGGCGGCGTCGGGAAGAAGGGATCGGGTTGATGCGCGGGGGAGCAGGCGAGGTGGGCGGATCAGCGTCATCGCCATCGGGTCGAGAACCGCGTCCGGGGCATTTCCTGGACGAGCTGCGGGCGACGTTCGCCGGCCGTGCCGCGCGGACGGCGATCGTGCACGGCGATCGGGTGATTCCGTATGGCGACCTCGAGGCCCGAGCGCGCCGATTCGCCGCGCGGATGGTACGCCTCGGGCTCGAGCCGGGCGACCGGGTGGCGATCGTCACGACCGACAAGCTGCCGTTCCTGCTTGCGCACCTGGCGACGCTTTACGCCGGGGCGGTCTCGCTGCCGCTCAATCCCCGCAGCACGCCCGATGAGCTGCGCTATTACCTCCAGGACAGCGGCGCCCGCGTTGTGGTCGCCGGGCAGGATGAATGGCCGTTTGTTGAGGCGCTCAAGCCTGTTCTGCCCGAGCTGCGCGCGCTGATCCCCGACCGCGAGGCACGCAACGCGCCCGAGGCCAAACTGGCCGATGCGTCGCCCGGCCGCGACGACCCGTGTTTGATGCTTTATAGCTCGGGGACGACCGGCCGGCCCAAGGGGGTCGTGCACACGCACGCGAACCTGGCGGCGAGCCTGCGGGCGCTGGCCGCGTGCTGGCGGTTCACGCCCGATGACGTCGTGGTCAACGTGCTGCCGCTGTTCCACATCCATGGGCTGTCGTTTGCCACGCAACTGACGCTCCTGGTGGGTGGCCAGATGCGGATCGAGGACCAGTTCCATCCGCGCAGGACGCTGGATGTCATCGGCCGCGGCACGGTCTTCATGGCGATCCCGACCTTTTACTACACGTTCCTCGAGCGCCCGGAGTTCCGCCCGGCGGCGCGGGGCTGGTCGAACGTCCGGCTGTTCACCTGCGGCTCGGCGCCGATCCGCGCGGATGTTCTGCCCGAGCTCGAGTCGATCCTGGGCCGGCCGGTCATCAACCGGTACGGGATGACCGAGGGGCACGTCATCACCAGCCTGCCGCTCGACGGACCGTGGCCGCAGGGCTCGGTCGGCCTGCCGCTGGAGGGGATCGAGCTCTCGGTCGTGAACGAGGCCGGCATGCCCGTCACGCCCGGCCAGGCCGGCTCGGTCCAGCTCCGCGGGCCGAATCTGTTCCGCCAGTACTGGCGCCGGCCGGATGCCACTCGCGAGGCATTTGCCTCGGGCTGGTTCGACACGGGCGACGTCGGCCAGCGCGACGAGGCGGGCTTTCTGACGCTCGACGGCCGCAAGAATGATCTGATCATCACCAATGGGTTCAACGTGTATCCGCAGGTCGTCGAGCGCGCGATCGACGAATGCCCCGGCGTGGCCGAGTCGGCGGTGATCGGCGTCCCCGACCGTCGCCGGGGCGAGAAGGTACTCGCGGCGGTGGTGCGCTCGAGCCGATCGCTGACCGAGGAAACTCTGCGCGACCACCTGGCCGAACGGCTGGTCGCCTATCAGCGTCCCTCGTCGATCGTCTTCGTCGCCGAGCTGCCCCGCAACGCGATGGGCAAGGTCCTCCGCCGCGAGCTGCGCGACCGCCTGGCCAGCGGTGGCGGCGGCTCGGGCACCCGCGCGGTGGCCGACTGAATCCTCGATCGCGCACGATCCACCGCGGGAGGCGGCTTGATGCTGAACCTGGCCTCGCTGTCGCTGGCGGCCCTGGTGCTGGTGATCCTGCTGAGCTGCACCGGCGCGGTGAATCCGGGGCTCCTTTCCCTGGCGCTGGCCTGGATCATCGGCAGCTACATTGCCCCCGCGTTTGGTCAACGGTTCACGATCGCCGAGCTGGTCGCGGGCTTCCCGTCCGGGTTGTTCCTCACGCTGGTCGGCGTGACCTTGCTGTTCGCCCTGGCGCGGGGCAACGGCACGCTCGATCGGATGGTCCGCCTGGCCGTCCGCGGCTGTCGAGGCAACGTGGGACTGATCCCGATCCTGTTCTTCGCCCTGTCGTGCGCCATTGCCTCGATCGGCGCGGGGAATATCGCCACGGCCGCGCTGATCGCACCGCTGGCGATGGCGGTCGCCGACCGCGCGGGGATTCCGCCGTTCCTGATGACGATCATGGTCGCGCACGGCTGCGTCGCGGGCGCGCTGTCGCCCATCGCGCCCACCGGAATCATCGCCGGCAACATCCTGCGCAAGCAGGGCATGACCGGTTTCGAGCAAACGGGCTTCCTGGCGAATCTCGCCGCGAATGCCGCGGCCGCCGCGCTCGGCGGTCTTGTCTTCGGCGGCTGGCGGCTCTTCGCGCATCGGTAGGACGACGACCAGGATGTCTCCGATGCGGCGTCCGCTGAACCTCATTCGCCGGCGCTTGGCCGATCGCAGGCGGCCACGATGTTACTGATCGTCGCGCTGGTCTTGGGCGTCGTGGGTTTCGGGGTTCACGTTGGGATGGGAGCGTTCGCGGCGTCGGTGGTGTTGATCCTGCTGCGGGCCGGCGACGAGCGCGCGGCGATCGCCTCGCTGCCGTGGTCGGTGATTCTGATGGTCTGCGGAGTCACCGTGCTGACCTCGTTGCTGGAAAGGACCGGCGGGATCACGTCGCTCGCCGGGATCATCGCGATGTTCGCCACACCGCGCTCGGCGCCGGCGCTGGTCGCCCTGGTGACGGGGGTGGTCTCGGTGTATAGCAGCACGTCGGGCGTCGTGCTGCCGGCGTTCCTGCCGATGGTGCCGGGCCTGGTCGAGCGCCTCGGCGGCGGCGATCCGTACGCGATCGCCGCATCGATCCTGATCGGCGGACATCTCGTTGATGTCTCGCCGCTGTCCACGATCGGCGCGCTCTGCATCGCGTCGGCGCCGATGTCGTCGGACCGGCGGTTGCTGTTCAACCAGGTGCTTGCCTGGGGTTTGTCGATGGCCGTGGCCGGCGCGTTCGGCTGCTACGTCGCGTTCGTGTGATGGTACACTGGATCGATCCGAAGGACCCGCGACCTCGAGGGAGTCACGCGCCCATGCCGGAATTCTCGATCGCCGAACGCGTCTCCCGCCTGCGGCCGACGGCCGTCAACCAGGTGCTTCAGACCATGCGGAAGCTCGAGGCCGAGGGTCGCTCGCTGGTTTCGCTGATGCGGGGCCAGCCTGACAGCCCGACGCCGCCGCACATCGTCGAGGCCGCCGTGCGCGCACTCCGCGACGGCCGCACCGGGTATCCCGATAACCGGGGCGAGCCGGCCCTGCGCCGGGCCGTCGCCGAGAAGCTCCGCCGCGAGCAGGGCCTGTCCTACGACCCCGATCGCGAGATCCTGATCACCGATGGCGCCACGCTCGGCATTTATGCCGCGCTTGGCGCCCTGCTGAGGAATCATGGCAATGTGATGCTGCCCGACCCGATCTACGACGCCTACGCCGGCCCGATCACGCTCTGGGAGGCCGAGACCACGCCCGTGCCGGCGACCGTTCGCGACGGCCGGTTCATCTTCGGGGCGAGTGAGCTCGAGGAGCGCTGGACGACGCTGGTCAGCGTGATCCTGCTGAACACGCCGTGGAATCCGGTCGGCACCGTGTTCACCCGCGACGAGCTGACGGAGATCCTCGAATACGCCGGGAGCGGGTATCACGATCATCCCGTGCTCAGCGACGAGATCTATGAGACCCTCGTGTACGATGGCCGCCCGCACGTTTCGCCGGCCGCCGTGTCGGCCGAGGCGCGCGAGCGCACGGTGATCGTGAACAGTCTGTCCAAGACCTACGCCATGACCGGCTGGCGCGTCGGGTATTGCGCCGGTCCCGAGCCGATCCTTCGCGCGATGTTGCTGATCCTCCAGCAGTCGAGCCGCGGCCCGGCGACGTTCGTGCAGGACGCCGCCGCGTGCGCGCTGAGCTCGGACCAGGACTGCGTTCGCCGGATGACGGCCGAGTACCAGGCGCGCCGGGACGTCGTCGTCGAGCGTCTGAAGGGGATTCCGGGCGTCGAGCCAATGGTGCCCGAGGGCGGTTTGTTCGTGATGCTCGATATCCGTGGTCTGGGCAAGCCGTCGGAGGATGTCAGCCGCTACCTGATGCGTGACGCCGGGGTCGTCGTGATCCACGGCTCGGCCTATGGACCGGGCGGTGAGGGCACGCTGCGCGTCTCGTTTGCCGTCGGCGGCGAGACGCTCGACCGCGGTCTCGATCGCCTGCGCGAGGGCCTGGTCCGACTGGCCGGCGGGTGACGGGGGAGCAGCGGTCTGTGCCGATTCCGACTCTCCGGCCGGGTCACCCTGGGCCGCGGCGAACCGGCGTGCCGCGTCGGCCACGACGCCCGAGACCGCGATCGTGACCAGCAGCAATCCGACGAGCCCCTGCCCCCAGCGCGGCAGCCGGCGAATTCCGGGCAGCAAGGGGACCGCAACGAGCAGCGGAGCAAGGCCCAGGATCGCCGCGTGGTCGAGTCGCAGACTGCCGAAGAACCCGCCGAGCACCAGCACGCTGGCCTGCGCCACGATCGCCAGCCCGACCGGTGCCTCGGACCGCCCGAGTGCCGGCCTGGTCATCGCGATGATCGACGCTCCGCCGAGCGCTGCCGCCATCGGCAGGCCCGACTGGCCCCCCGACACGTAGCCCGACAGCATCACCGTCAAGGCCGTCGCGCCGATCGCGATCGCCAGCGCGAGCAGCACCGAGGCTCCCGCGCCTCGGCGCACGATCGTCACCAGCGTGATCCACACGGCTGCCTCGGCCGTCGCGATCCCGCCCAGGATCGACCAGGCCCACGTCATCGTCCAGGCCATGTCGCTGGGACCGGCCAGGTAGACCGTTCCGTGCAGCAGCAACCGGGTGCCCAGCCCCGCGACGATCAGGCGCAGCCCCCAGATCATCCGTAGCGAGACCCGGCGAATCGACCCGATCCCCTCGACCACGACCACGGCCGGCATCACCAGGCCCAGCAGCCGGTCGAGGTCCTCGCGCATCCGCCAGTCGGGGCGGAAGTCCAGGAACCAGCAGCCGAGGGAATATCCCAGTCCCAGCGCAATCACCCAGCCCGCGCTGCACGGGGTGGCCTCGGCGTCCCTACCGCGCCGGGCTCGCCAGGCGAACGCCGTCATCGCGGCGAAGCCCGCAAGCGCCGCGATTGCCATCGCCTCGGCCATCACGATCGGGTCGGGCATGCGGCGGCTCCGAATCGGAACTCGATTCCAGACGGGTGATTGGAGCGACGTTCGGCGAGAGTCTCCTGACCGCGCCCCAGGCCCGGCCCGTCGGTCTTCCGCGCTTCTCGCGGCCTGTGCTGGTGCGGGAGACCCGCGGTCCGCTTGCCCGGCGGGGTCGGAGCCCCGCGCCGAACAGGAAGCTCCGTGGTTCGGATTCTCCCTGTCGAGGTCAGGCAGGAATCCTCAGTGGGACGTCCCGGTGCCGGTGCCGGTGCCCGCGAAGGGGCTACGTTCGCCTCCGCCCGCGCCAGCGCCTGCCTTCTTCAGGGTCGCGATCCGGCTCCACAGTTCGTGAGCCTTGAGCTCCAGCTCGGCGGCCTGCTCCTCGAGCGCCGCGATGCCGCCGGCCTCGGCCGCGGCCGCGTTCGCGGCTGGCCTGGCACGCGCGTTTGCTGCAGCGGTCGTATTCTTGCCCGCCTTACCGCCCAGGCTCGTGAGCAGGTCGACCACCTCCTGGAGCCTTCGCCGCGGCTCGGCACTGAAGCCGCTGCTCTCGTGCCCCATCCGTGCGATCAGGGCCGGCAGCGCGCGTGTGAGCTTCAGCTCGCTCACCGCGCGCACAGCCTGGCCGCGCACCGAGGAGTCCGGGTCGTCGATCAGATCGATCAGGATATCCTGGAGCGCCGGGTCGTCCTTCGCCAGCCGGGGGAAGACCGCCAGCGCCGTCGTCCGCAGGGCGCTCGGTTGGCCCAGCCAGCTGTAGTTGGCCGCCAGCTCGCGGGCCTGCGAGCCCGATTCGCGCAACAGGATTCCCAGCGCCGTCGCGGCGATCTGGTGACGATCCGCGGTGATCTTCAGTGCGTCCTGGAGGAGCTTCTGGGCATCGGGAACCTTCCAGGCGGTCAGGGCCTGCAACGCCGATCGCCGGGCACCGTACGCTTCCCTGGGGTTCTCCCACGCCGCACGCATCACCCGCTCGGTCCTCGGGTCGCGGCGCAGCCGCGCCAGCCCGGCGATCGCCGCCGCGCGGACCTTCGCCTCGGGGTCCTTCGCCGCCTCGAGCAGTGCCGCACGCATCGACCCCTGGCCGTTCGCCATGAACTGGACGAGCTCGCGCCGCACGGTCGGCGTCTTCTCCCGTTTCCAGGCGCGATTCAGCGCCAGCGCCACGCGTGTCCGGCTCGAGCGCGCCGCCAGCCCCCTCGCTGCTTCCAGCCGGCCCAGCACGCTGGTCGCATGCTCGAGCTGATAGACGTTCTCATCATCCGATTTGGGGAAATCCAGGGTCTTGATCAGCCATCCCTTCGGGTCGATCTGCACCATCCTCGGCCGCTCGGCCATGGGGAGGATCAGGTCCTGCCGCGCCTCGTCGATCACGATCGAGATCGTCAGGATCCGGTCCTGACTGTCGGCGATCTCGATCGTCGTCGGCAGGCGAAACAGCGGCGTCTGCTCGTCCACCTTCTGCGCCTGCTCGATCCGGATCCGCACGGTGTGGTCCTCGATCTCATACCGCCAGCGGACCTTCAACTCGGGATGACCGGCCCTGTACACCCACTGGTCGAAGAACCATTTCAGGTCCTTCCCCGAGGCCGCCTCCATCGCCTTGCGGAAGTCGTCGGTCTCGACCACCTGGAGCTGGTGATCGGCCACGTACCGCCGGATTCCCCTCCACCACGCCGCGTCGCCGATCAGGCCGCGGAGCATGTGCAACACACAGGCGCCCTTGTTATAGGTCGTCATGTCGAACATGTCGTCCGAGGACTCGTACTGCGACTCGACGATCGGCCGGCGGTACTGGCGGTCGCCGCCGAGGTAGCCCTGGAGCTCGTCGCGCATCTCCAGCCGAAAGGCATCCTCGCCGCGATCGTGCTCGGTGAACAGCGGGGCGAAGTACGACGCGAATCCCTCGTTGAGCCACAGGTGCGACCAGTCCTTGCAGGTCAGGAGGTCGCCGAACCACTGGTGCGCCAGCTCGTGGGCGACCAGCCCGTCGAAGTCGAATTCCTGGTCGGCGATCTCGTCGTGCAGGGCCATGTCGGTCATCGTCGTCGCCGAGATGTTCTCCATCCCACCGCCGAAATCGTTCACGCACACCTGGGCATACTTCGCATACGGATAGGGCTTGCCGATCGACTCGCCGAAGAACTCGATCATCCGCGGCGTCTTGCCCATGAATCGCCGGGCCGTCGCCTCGTCCACCTTGCGCGCGACGTAATAATCGACCGGTAGCGTGCCGACCCTGTCGTGGTACACCGAGAAATCGCCGATCGCCAGCGTGATCAGGTAGCTCACGAACGGCACGTCCATCTTCCAGTGATAGGTGATCCGGTTGTCGGAGGCGGGCTTTGTTTCGGCCAGGACGCCGTTGGAGAGGACGAACAGGGGCTTGTCCACCGTGACGATCATCTCGGTGGTGGCGCGGTCGTTGGGATAGTCGTAGCACGGCAGCCAGTGGTGGGTTTCCTCGGCCTCGCCCTGCGTCCAGATCGCCAGCGGCCGCTCGGGGAACGCCGGGCTCGGCAGGATGAAGTGGAGTCCCTTCTCGGGCGAGCCGGCGTACTCGACCGCGATGTCGAACGTGTCGTCCGGCCCGTAGGGATGATCGAGCTTGATCTCCAGCGTCTCGCCTTTTGCCCGGTACGTGCACGCGGCCTTCTTCGGCCCGGCCGTGACCCTGGCGACCTTCAGGCTCGGCCCGCAGTCGAGCACCAGGCGTTCGAAATCCGGGTGCAGCGGGGTGATCGTGTGCGTGACGGTCCCACGAACCTCGCTCCTCTTCGCGTCGATGGTCAGGTCGGCCTTGATGTGCTTGAAGTCCACGGTCCGCAGCCGCCCCGGCTTGCGCGGGGTGCCGGCCCTCGCGAACGGCCGCCGCGGCGGGGCAGCCGTCGCTCCTCCTGTTCCCTGGGCCGAGGCTGCTGGTTCCAGCCCGATGGCCGCCGCTGCCAGGGCGACGAGCAGCGTGAATATCCCGGTACTGATCCGGCGACGCAGGTGCGACATGATGGA
>JAKAUH010000723.1 GCA_021818605.1 Planctomycetota bacterium | reverse complement strand
GATCTCATCGACTCGTATTGGCTATACCCGCCGCTGCTGCCGCTCCAGGCCGACTCCGATCCGTAGCCGCCCGAGGCCGACAGGCTCAGCTTCGTGCCGCCGACGGCCAGCACGTTCGGCGAGGCCGACGGATAGGTCACGCCGCCCGCCGCGCCCGAATCGCCAGAGGCCGCCACGAAGGTGATGCCCGTATGGCCGCTCGGCGTGGTGAACAGGCTGTCGTAGCTCGTTTCGCCGAGGAATTCGCTCGAGCCCCAGCTCATCGAAACCACGTCAACACCTGGCAACTGCCTGGCATAACTCACCGCGTTGAAAAGCGACGACATCGAGGCCGACGTCGCCTCGACCAGTACGATGTTCGCCTGCGGCGCGATCGCATGCGCCCACTCGACGTCGAGTGCCGTCTCGAGCGACCAGCCGGCGTCCGTCGTCTTCGCGCCAAGGTTGTCGACCGTGAACGACGGCGGAGCCGACAGGCCGTACTGGGCGTCGAACTTCGTGAGGTCCGAGGCGATGTTCGGATCGTTGTAGGCGTCGATGATCGCGATGGTCTGACCGGCTCCGTTGCCCGCGATCGTGCCGCCGGAGAATGTGACCCCACCGATCCCGTACGCCGCGCTGATCTGCGCGGGCGAATACCCCGTCGGGGTGGTCGAGTTCACCGCCATGACGTTCATGCTGGGCTCGGCCGTCAAGGCCGCGAGCGTCGTCGCCGCCGCGCCTGTGCTCAGCAGACAGCGATCGCCGAGCGCCTCGCAGCCCGGGTTGTGCCGGTGCTTCCGCCTCGAGCGAGCGCCGGCCTTCACCTGCGTTCCTTCAAATAACCGCGAGACATGAAGTAAATCCAGGATGTGCATGCTCTTCCTCGACCGCTGCGAGCGGCTCGCGTTCGTCGTCATCGCGGCGCGGCGCGGCTCCCTCCGACCCGGCCGGCCAGCGTGCCCGATCACGGCGCACGCCGACCGTCCGCGCGATTCGCGCCTTGCTGCGTTGGTGCATGTCCATGTGCCAGTCGGGAGCTACGGCTGGATGTGTCCGTCGTCGCCAGGCACGTCGTCAATCGGAACGGGGACCGCGTCCGTTGCAATCGATCTCAGCGGCCTTGCTTCGCCTGTCCCTCACAGGATGATACGGAAAAACGAGGTGAAAGTGCGCACGGATTTGCGGAATTCCGTTCTTAAATGGTGATCGTTTGATTTGTAGAATGCACGCAACCGGTGACGGACACGATGAGACGGGTGGCTGGATCGGGGTGAACGCGCGACGGCCGGTGACCGGTGATCAGACCGGGGCTCAGCTCTTCTCAAGCCACTCTCGGGCCTCGGCGAAGACCTGGCGGATCTTGCTGTGGTAGAGCAGGTCGGTGATCTGGTCGAAGGTACCCCAGTGGTGCCAGTGGCCGTTCGGGTCGTCCGTGTGCTCGGCCGAGCGAGCCAGCGGCGAGGAGTCGCGCACCTCGACGAGGTAATAGGTCACGGTCTTGACGATCTTCTGACCGCGGCGAATGTAGGTGTACGAGAGGGTGCGTTCGAATCCCTCGCGGAACGACCAATCGACCAGCGAGGTCTCCTCCTGGAACTCGCGCGCGGCGGCCTGGCGGGTGGTCTCGCCCGCCTCGACGCCACCCTTGGGGAACTCCCACTTGGCGCGGGGGTTCCGGACGGTCGCCGAGTGAAGGACGAGGAAGAGCGGACCTCGATCGTCTCCGCAGCGGTAGGGGATCACACCGGCGGATCGTTCATGGAACGTGGTCATGTCGTGGACGCGGCCGTCACGGGCCTCCACCGCGCGCGCCGGGTGGTTCCGGCCCGTCGGTGGGGGCGTCCGCCGGCGCGTCGCCGTCCTCCTCGGTAACGGCAACCACGCCGAGAACGGAACCCGGCTGTACGCGATCATCTTCCCGGCCGTGGATCGCTGCCAGGCGGCCGGTGGCCGGCGCGGGGACATCGAAGGTGGCGGGCCCGGCCAGGATCTCGACCAGACGCTCGCCTTCCCAGACCTGTTCTCCCCGCGACGCAAACCAGTAGCTGATGACGATCGGAACGTCCGGGCCGGTCCCAAGATCGGGCAGGATCACGGGCGCATGGCGCATGGCAGTGCCCGCCTGAAATTCTCCATTCGCCGATTATCGACCGGAAGCCCGACCTTCCCGGCCGGGCCCAATCACTTGATTTCCTAGCTTATCGACGCCGAACGCCAGCCGCCAGATCGTAATGGCAGGAGAAATGGCCGAACCGGCGGGAAAGACTTGTGAGCCAGTACCTTACACAACCAGGCGGTGAGAAAAAGTACCGGGGAGGCGACTCGATCGCCTGACGTGCGGATCATGAGACCGCAAGCGGGTTTCCGCAAGTCCAATCCCAGAAGCCCATTGAACCCCGCCGTTGTCCACCATTCCGCCGCCAAGGTCTGTCAGACCGATCCGGAACTCGCCTGGATCGCGGATGCATGGACGGCATTCCCCGAGGCCGTTCACACCGTCGCCGAGCCGGACGGTATCTTGTCCCCATCCAGCAAGTCAGCCCGCCCGATCGCGGTCCGAGCCTGCCAGCGATGACGCTTGACGATGCGACGATAAGGTTGTAAAATTTCTCAACAGACATGCGGTGGAAGCGAGGGACGTACGATGTACTTCGACCTGATCGTTTGGGACGACGAAGATGACCCGGACGGCAACCATCGGCACATCGTCGCCACGGGGCTGGTCACGGTTCAAGAGGTGGAGGACATAATCGCTGCACACCAAGGCCCGTGGGATGCGAGCCGGAGTTCGGGGCTGCCTTTCATCATCGGAACGGCATCCACGGGGCAACGGCTGGCCGTGGTGTTCGCGATTGTTCCCGACCCGGATTACGTGCTGGTTTATCCCGTCACCGCCTACCCTGTTGAGGACTGAGGAGTACGATCATGGCCACCAAGACCGATACCGCGACGCCCGCACAGGCCGCCGCCCGAGTCAAGCAGGCCGGCTTCCGGGCGGAGGCCCGTGCGATCCGCGAGGCCCTGGAAGACGAGCGGCGAGAGACGGGGAAGATCGCCACGACGGGCGAGACGACCGAGCCCGATGACGCCATCGCGACCGCCCGATTCATCGGCGGGCTGCGGCGTCATCGAGAGCAAGCCGGGCTGAGCCTGGGAGACGTGGCCGGCCGATCGGGGATCGACAAGGCATCGCTGAGTCGCCTGGAGAACGGGCTGTATCCCAACCCGACCATCGGCACGCTGGCCCGTTATGCCCGCGCGATCGGCAAGCGGCTCACTCTGGACCTGGAGTGAGCATGGCATCGCTCCGGAAGCGCGGCAAGATCTGGTGTTTCCTCTACGGTCGATGCGGACAGGAGCGACCGGCCCGAGGGACTGGCTGCGACCGGGACGGTCGGGCCGGTTGGCCACCGACATGCGACCGACCCGGCCAGTCCGGATCGTCGGGACGCCCTCGAATCCGGCCCGGAAGGCCCATCCATAAGCAAGGTCTTTGCCCACCATTTGCCCACCGGAGGGGACGTTTCGGGGCGGATTCTGTCGCTTCCTGACGTGATGATCCCCTCGAATGCTTCGACGTTGACCAACGAAAAAACCCCTGTTTCCAGGGGTTTAGACGCTTCCAGTCGGGTTGTGTCGTCTGCTGTCGTTAGTACCGGGGAGGCGACTCGAACGCCTGACCTGCGGATTATGAGACCGCCGCTCTAGCCAGCTGAGCTACCCCGGCTTTCGAAAAGTGACCCCGGACCGCCCGGCATGCGCCGACGGAAGACCGTTCCACCTGACTGGCTCAGGCTACCAGATCGCCCCGACCTCCGCAAGCCGGCCGGCGCCATTGCCCATCGCCTCTTCTCATTCAGCCGCCGATCGATTCTACTCGATGCTGACAGCGACCACGCTCCTCCGCGCGGTCCGTCGCGTCGAGCCGGTCCGCTGGCTTCCCGTTCAACCAATCACTCATCGCCTCGTGCCGATTTGGCACCAGGACCGTCGCCGCGAGAACCCATGCCTCCGCAATACATTTTCACGATCGAGAGCCTGTCGAAGGCCTATGGCAAGAAGGACGTCCTCAAGAACATCTGGCTATCGTTCTACCCGGGTGCCAAGATCGGGGTGATCGGCGGCAACGGGTCGGGCAAGAGCACGCTCTTGCGGATCATGGCCGGGCTGGACAGGGACTTCCTCGGCACCGCGCGCCCCGCGCCGGGGATCTCGATCGGTTACGTGCCGCAGGAGCCGCAGCTCGACCCGAGCCTCGACGTTCGCGGCAATGTCGAGCTGGCCGTGGCGCCCATTCGCGCACACCTCACCCGGTTCGACGAGATCAACGCCCGTATGGGCGAGGACCTCGACCCGGACGAGATGGACCGCCTGCTCGACGAGCAGGCGAAGGTCCAGGACGCCATCGAGGCCGCCGACGGCTGGGACCTCGACCGCCGCGTCGAGATCGCCATGGACGCCATGCGCCTGCCGCCCGGTGATGCCGACGTCGCCACGCTCTCCGGCGGCGAGCGCCGTCGCGTCGCGCTGTGCAAGACCCTGCTCGACCGGCCCGACCTCCTGCTGCTGGACGAGCCCACGAACCACCTCGACGCCGAGAGCGTCGCCTGGCTCGAGCGGCACCTGGCCGAGTATCCCGGCACCGTGGTGAGCATCACCCACGACCGGTACTTCCTCGACAATGTCGCCAGGTGGATCCTCGAGCTCGACCGAGGCCAGGGCATCCCCTGGGAGGGCAATTACTCGTCCTGGCTCGAGCAGAAGCAGGCCCGCCTGGCGCTCGAGGAGAAGCAAGAATCCTCGCGGCGCAAGCAGCTCGCCCGCGAGCTGGAGTGGGTCCGCATGTCGCCCCGCGCCCGCGTGGCCAAGAACCGCGCGAGGCTCCAGCGCTACGATCAGCTCGCCAGCCAGGACGCCGATCGCCGCGACGAGGCCGTCATTCTCCAGATCCCGCCGGGCCCGCACCTGGGCACGCTGGTCGTCGAGGCCGAGGACGTCGCCAAGGGCTACGGCGATCGCCTGCTCTTCGAGAACATGAGCTTCCGCCTCCCGCCCGGCGGGATCGTCGGCGTCATCGGTCCCAACGGTGCCGGCAAGACGACGCTGTTCCGCATGATCGTCGGCCAGGAGCAGCCGGACAGGGGCACGCTGCGGGTCGGCGAATCGGCCGTGATCAGCTATGTCGACCAGAACCGTGATGCCCTCCAGCCCGAGAACACGGTCTTCCAGGAGATCACCGCGGGCCAGGACCCGATCGTTCTGGGCAAGCGCAAGGTCCCCGCCCGGGCGTATGTCGCCTCATTCAACTTCAAGGGCCCCGACCAGGAGAAGAAGGTCGGCCAGCTCTCCGGTGGCGAGCGGAACCGCGTGCACCTGGCGAAGCTCCTCAAGAGCGGCGGCAACCTGCTCTTGCTCGACGAGCCGACCAATGACCTGGACGTCGAGATGCTCCGCGCTCTCGAGGAAGCGCTGGTCGACTTCGGCGGCTGTGCCGTCGTGATCACCCACGACCGGTGGTTCCTCGACCGGATCGCGACGCACATCCTCGCCTTCGAGGGAGACAGCCAGGTCGTCTGGTGCGACGGCAACTATCAAACGTACGAGTCCCAACGGCATGAACGGCTCGGCATCGACGCCGACCAGCCGCACCGCATCCGGTACAAGGCACTGACGCGTTAGTGGGAGATACCGACAGGGCGCCGCCGGGAGGGTTTCGATGGCCACGGGCACGGCAAGTATTCAGCCCAGGGTTCGCTGGAAGCTCCTCGCCGCCGTCGCCCTCGCCGCGCTGGGGGTCCTGGGGGCCTGGTTCGCGGCGACCTGGGCGATGCATCGCGGGCGCACGCCGGCGAACGCGATCCTCGTGATCGCGCCCTACTGGTATCACGGCACGTGGGTCTTCGATGACGAATCGGCCGGCCTGAAGCGCGAGCCGTTCGTCGCCGGCGTGCCCGAGATGATCGACGTCCTGGTGAAGGACATTCCGAACGCCCGCGACGGCTTTCGGCTCCTGGTCTCGGGCCGGCCCTTTCCGGGCTATCAGAAGAAGCTCGACTGGCTGCGCGGCGACCAGGGCGGGAACTTCTACCGGCTGGAAGATCCTCGGATGGAAGGCTGGATCTGCCCGGCGATGTTCCGCTATTACGATAAGGCCCCGCCAAATCTCTACGTCAAGGCGGAGGCCATCAAGAAGGACGCCCGCCATGATGGATCACCTGCTCATTGAGGCCAGGAGCGGCATCGTCCGCCTGACCCTGAACCGGCCCGAGCGGCGGAACGCGCTGTCGCTCGACCTCTTGCGGGACCTGGAACGCGCGATCGAATCGATCGGATCCGATTCGAGCGCGCGAGTCGTCGTGCTCGCCGCAAATGGCCCGGTTTTTTGCTCGGGCCACGACCTGTCGGAGATGGTCGGGCGCGGCGAGGACGAGTATCGCGAGCTATTCGCGACCTGCTCGCGGGTGATGCTCGGCCTGCGCCGGCTGCCGCAGCCGACGATCGCCCGGGTGCAGGGAGTCGCCACCGCGGCCGGCTGCCAGCTCGTCGCCGCGTGCGACCTGGCGATCGCGGCCGAGGAGGCCACATTCGCCACGCCCGGCGTGAGGATCGGGCTGTTCTGCACGACGCCCATGGTCCCGCTGGTGCGTGCCATCCCCGCGAAGGCCGCGATGGAGATGCTCATGACCGGAGCGCCGATCTCGGCGAAACGCGCCCTCGAGCTGGGCCTGATCAACCGCGTCGTGTCGAAGGAGGAGCTTGACGCAACCGTCGACCAACTCATCGAAACGATCGCGGCGATGAGCCCGGCCGTCATCCGCGAGGGGAAGCGGGCGTTCTACCAGATCGAGGGACTGGACGAGTCCGCCGCGTACGATTGTGCCGTGCCGATCATGACCGCCGGCGCGCTCCACCCCGACGCCCAGGAGGGCATCTCGGCCTTCCTCCAGAAGAGGCCGCCGCGGTGGTCGGCAGGCGGCTGAATTACCGCCCGCGCCCGCCGTATCCGCCGGCCATCACCGAGCCCCGGCTGGGCGTGCAGCGATGCGGCACGTTGGCGTTGCCAAATCGGGACCCGCGCATCGACGGATAGTAGTTGTAGGACGGCGTGGTCCGCTGCGGGACGACCACCTGTCGAGGTGGCCTGCGGGTCGAGCCAAGCGTGGACTGGGAGTGAGCCGCCCGGGCGCGTGGCGAATACGGGCGGAGGGGATCGATCCCGCCGTACCCGTATGCCGACCCTGAAGCCAGGGCGCCCGCCCCCGCGCCCGCGGAGCGAGCCGTGGAGCCGGTATAGGCCGAGCCCACGCCCCGGGTGACCGTGCGATTGAACGACGTCGGCGAGCGCCGGCGGCCGGCGGCCGCGCGACTCTGGGCCGAGGTCGTCGAGCGGGTCGCCCCAACGGCGGAACGAGATGTCGAGGAGGTAACGCCGGGCGCCGAGGTTTGGCGGTCCAGGTCGCCAATCCCCGCCCCCGCCGAGGACTGGCCCATTGCCGTCGTCCAGCTCCCCAGGATCATCAGGCCGATCAAAAGACCGAGTCGACAGCTCATCTTCATCGGTCGCCTCCGATCGCGGCAGGCCCTCTGCGGGGTTACAACCCTTGATTATCGCCAGACAGCCGGACAACGCAAGGAGGAGGTGGCGAATCCCGTGCCGGATCGGCCGCCCTCCATCCCCCCGTGCATTCCGATCCAGGCTTCCAGCTCAACGCTCACCACACCCCACGAGCTGCTATTTCACGCCCGCCGGCGGGTTCGCCGGCTCACGCCGGCTCAGCAGATAATCCATCAGGCTCTCGAACTCGGCCTCGGGGATCTGTTCGGCGAAATTGGCCGGCATGGGCGACTGCGGCGAGGTCTTCCGCTCGCCAATCGAGTCCTTCGGCACGCGGATCTCCTTCCCCTGCGAATCCGCCAGCACGACGATCTGGCCCTCCTCGCGGAGCACCAGCCCCGTGATCACCCGGCCGTCGTCGAGCGCCAGGACCGTGGAGCGAAACGCCTGGTCAACGTTACGGTTCGGATCGAGCACGTCCTCGAGCAGCCGGTCGAGACCCCGGCTGCCGATCCCGTCGAGCTGCGGGCCGACGCGCGCCCCCTTGCCGGCCATCTGGTGGCAGACGGCGCAGTTCTTCTCGAAGACGGCTGCGCCCTGCTCCGGCTGATGTTCACGCGACTTCGCCTGGAACTGCCGACGCCTCGTGCTGATCGCCGCGGCGAGCTTGCGGTCGGCGGGCGGCAGGCCGGCGAGCAGTTGCTTGAGCCGATCGTTCAGCCTCGGCGGGTTCGACTGCCGCAGCGCCAGCGCGACCGGCTGCTCCTGGAGCAGCCGCGCCGACGCC
>JAKAUH010000895.1 GCA_021818605.1 Planctomycetota bacterium | reverse complement strand
GATTCCTCCTGCTGGCTCGACCTGGCCGCCGCTGAGCTCGAGTTCGGCGACCGCGTGGCCTATCGCCGGCATTGTCGCCGCATGCTCGACCGCTTCGGGACATCCACCGACCCCACCGAGCTGGAGCGGACCGCCAAGGCCGGCCTGCTGGCGCCGCCACCCTCGCCGGCGGAGACCGAGCGGCTCCGCGCAATCATCCGCGCCGCCGTCCAGCGCGCCGGGCCGGACAGTCCCTTGCTTGACTGGTACCTGCTTGCCCTCGGCCTTGCCGAGTACCGCGCCGGCGACCCCGGCGCGGCCCTAAGGGCGCTCGACCGCGGCCTGGGACGGACGACCAATCCCAGGGTGATGATCCCGACGCTCTCGGTCCAGGCGATGGCCCTGCACCAGCAGGGGCGAATCCTGGAAGCCGGAGACCGACTGGCCCGGGCCGAGCGGCTCCATGCCCAGGACACAATCATCCCCAAGGGCGACGACTGGCACGACCGGCTGATCGCCCGCCGGCTCCTCTCAGAAGCCGAGGCCCTCATCCGGTTCGACCCGGTCTTCCCGGCCGATCCGTTCGCGCATTGATAGTCTTTCAACCGTAATGCGGGCGCTCGCGGACTGGGGTCAACTCGCGAGAAACGGCGAGATGGCTCCGGTGTGGGTGAGCGTCAACCTGTGCATCGCGCGGGTGACGGCCACATAGAGCATGTGACGATCAATCGGCGTATGATAATCTCTGTCCGAGCAAAACGGCACGATCACCTGGTCGAACTCGAGGCCCTTGGCCAGGTACGCGGTCGCGATGATGACGCCCCCGCCGAACTCCTGGCTCTTCGCGTCGAGCAGGCGCACGTCTCGCTCGGCCTGTAGCGACTGGTACAAGGCGTCAGCCTGCTTCTGCGTCTTGCAGATGATCCCCGTCGACTGGTAGCCACTCCGTGGGAAGGCCCGCACCAGCTCCAGGATATGATCGAGCTCGGCGGCCTTGCCGCGGAAGCCGAGGATCCGCGGCTCCTCGCCGTGGCGCTCGATCGGGATCAGGTCGGGATTGTGCAGGATCGTCTGCGCCAGGCCCGTGATTTCGACCGTCGAGCGATAACTCTTCTGCATGTAGACGCATTCGGCGTCCGGCAGTATGTCCCGGATCGATTCGGCCGAGGATGAGCTGAGCGGATTCACCGACTGATTGCGATCGCCCAGGATCGTCATCTTGCCGGAGTACAGCCGCGAGACCACCCGGTACTGCACGGCCGAGTAATCCTGCATCTCGTCGATGACCACGTGCTTGATCCGGTCGCGGACCTTGTAGCCCTCGAGCCTCATTTTCATGTAAACCAGTGGGAACACGTCCGAGTACTCCAGCGTGCCCCGGGCGGCCGGTTTGAGCATCTCGGGCCGGCCGTGCCAGTCGTAGAATCCCTTGTAGATCGTCTTCAGTTCCTTGCTGGCGAACATCTTCTTCAGGTCCGCGCGGATCTGGGTGCGTTCGCTGCCGGTCACGGACTTGCCGTGATAATACTGCAATTGCTCCACGATCGCGGTCACGAGGCCGTTGATCTGCTCGCCGATCGCGAGATTGGCCCGCTTGCGGAACTGCACCGCGATCCAGGCCGGGTCCAGCGTGGTCATTTCGATCTTGATCGCGCCCGGTTGCAGGTTCGTGCTACGCACATGGTCGATGTAGGCATCCAGCCGGTCCAGGAACTCGGCCGTCGCCTTGAACCGGACGCGTTCGGCGAACTGCGGATCGCTGTTTTTCAGCAGCTCCGAGACCTGGCCGGCGAACGTCTGGAACCCGTGTTTGCCGTCGAGTAGCTCGTCGGCGAGCGTCTCCATCGTCGTCTCGAGGATCATCTCCTCGCCCAGCTCGGGCAGGACCCGCGAGATGTAGTGGGCGAACACCTTGTTGGGCGAGATGATGAGGATATCTTCGGAGCTGATGGTGTCCTTGTACCTGTAGAGCAGATAGGCGACGCGGTGCAGGGCGATCGATGTCTTGCCCGACCCGGCGGCTCCCTGGATGATGAGCGTGTGGGCGCGGTCATTGCGGATGATCCTGTTCTGATCGCGCTGGATGGTCGCGACGATGTTCCTGAGCTTGTCGTCCGAGGCCCGGCTGAGCTCCTCCTGCAGGATGTCGTCCTGGATGTTCAGGGAGGACTCGAGCATGAAGCGGAATTTCTGGTGTTCGATCCGGTACTGCCGCTTCAGCGAGATCGAGCAATCGATCCGGCCCGAGGGTGCGTCGTAATGGGCGTCGCCCAGTTCGAAGTCGTAGAACATGCTCGAGATCGGAGCGCGCCAGTCGTGGACCAGGGGCGCCTCGTCGTCGGCACCGGCGCACGAATGGACGCCGATGTAGACGGTGGCGATTTTGCCATTGTCGCGCGGCTGGATGTCAATACGGCCGAAATAGGGTGACTCCAGCAAACGTTCGAGCCTCTTCCGCTGCTCGAGGGCGTGCTCGCCGACCCGCGACGCCATGTCGGCGGCCTGACGGAGGTTCGCCTTGTCGGCGTTGTCGAGCTCGCGCCGGTTCTCCTGCAATTGCTGCTTGATCTGGTCCATCTCCTCGTGGCGCGAGACCACTCGCTCGTGGACGGCCTTCAGCGCGGCCCAGATCCTTTCCGTGATCGAGGCGTGGTAGGCGCGCTCCTCGGCCTCGGTCGCGTTCAGGGTCGCGGTCTCCGCCATGCCAGTGTTCTGCTGAGCGTCGTGCATGTTCTCGATCCTGGATTTCGGATTTCACCGCGAAAAACACGAAAGACGCGAAAAATGGAATGGGATAAGAACCCCGCTCGCCGTCGGCTCGAACGCCAGATGTTAGGCGCGGGTCACCGGGCATACCCGCTCAATCAGCCGGGGCGAATCGGATGTCGGGGTTCCGGGTGCGGAAGGCGTCGAGGTCGAAGGGGCTGCGGAACAGGACGACCACCCCGCCGGAGCGGTCGAGCGCCCGGAGCGAGCCGAGGGGCATCCGCAACGTCGACGTTGGCTCACCCTCGACCCGGCAGGCCATCGTGTGCGGCAGCGGCTCCAGGTCCGTGGACACCCCGTATTCCGACTCCAGCCGGGCCTGCACCACCTCGAACTGCAACGGGCCGATGGCGGCGAGGATCTGCTGGCGGCCGCCGCCGTCGGGCTCGCTCAGTGTCTGGATCGCCCCTTCCTCGACGAGCTGCTCCATCCCTTTGGCGAACTGCTTGCGCCTGAGGGTCTCGCGGCAGGTCAGCACGGCGAAGTGCTCGGGCGCGAACTGCGGCAGCGGCTCATATCGCACCCGATCGCCCTGATAGAGTGTATCGCCCAGGCGGTACTGGCCGGTGCTGGGCAGGCCGATGATGTCGCCCGGATACGCCTCATCGACGGTCTCTCGATCCTGGGCAAAGAGCCGGTGCGATCGCGACAGCCGCAGCCTTTCGCCGGTGCGGGCGTTGACCACCTCCATGTCCCGCACGAACCGGCCCGAACAGACGCGCAGAAACGCGATCCGGTCGCGATGCTTCGGGTCCATGTTGCCCTGGACCTTGAAGATGAAACCCGAGAACCCGGACCGGTCGGGCGGCACGATCGCCCCGTCGCTCGGGCGTGAACCCGGCGGCGGGCTCAGGGTGAGGAAGGCGTCCAGGAACGCCTCGACGCCGGAATTGGTGAGTGCGCTGCCGAAGAACACCGGAGTCACCTCGGCCCGGAGGAACCGCTGGTGGTCGAACGGCGCGCCCGCCACGTCGAGCAGGGCGATCTCGTCGAGCAGCGAGGCGCGGGTCTCCGCGTCCAGGAGCGGGCTGCTGGGATCATCGAGGTCGCCGTCGGTCGTCGGGACCACGAGCGAGCCGGGGGCATCGTCGTGGAAGATCGAGACCCGGCGGGTTCGCCGGTCGCAGAGGCCGCGGAAATCCCGGCCCGTCCCGATCGGCCAGTTCAACGGAGCGGCCCCGATGCCCAGCACCTCCTCGACCTCGCCGAGGACTTTCAGCGGATCCCCACCGGGCCGGTCCATCTTGTTCACAAATGTGAGGATGGGAATCTTCCGCCGGGCGCAGACGCGGAACAGCTTTTCGGTCTGCGCCTCGACGCCCTTTGCGGCGTCGAGCACCATCACGGCGCAGTCGGCGGCGATGAGGGTGCGGTAGGTGTCCTCGCTGAAATCCTGGTGGCCGGGCGTATCGAGCAGATTGACGCGGTGCCCACGGTATTCGATCGCCAGCGCCGTGGAGGTGACCGAGATGCCCCGCTGCCGCTCCAGCTCCATCCAGTCGGAGGTGACGGCCCGACGGGTCTTGCGGCCGCGGACCATGCCAGCCACATCGAGGCAGCCGGCGTAGAGCAAAAGCTTCTCGGTCAGCGTCGTCTTGCCGGCGTCGGGATGCGAGATGATGGCGAAGGTCCGCCGCCGGCGGATCTCATTCCGAAGCGCCGGATCGATCGATCCCTCCCAGCGCCGATTGCCGTCTACTGAAACCTCGTCGTCAAGCTGGAGTCGCATGGCCTTCATTCCCGTTCGATCGATGTTGAGATGGGTCGTGTGTTCCCCGGTTCAGGTTGGCATCTCCGGCGAGGCGGCCGATCGAGACGAGAGCGTATCCCGCGGAGTTCATCGAGTCCGCGTCGGAGATCAAAGATCTTGCCGTGGGCGTCGGCACCGGCACCGGCGGGCGGCGGGCGATCCGGGACCGATCGAAGGGCGCAACGGAATCTGGCTCGCCTGTCAATGGGCTTACCGCGGCGCCCGGCCCTGGGATGGGCGAAAATGGTCGATCAGGGGGGACTGACCGGAGAGGTCGCAGGGAAAACGCAGCGGCATGACGGGGCGAGGCCGCTCAGGGACAATGACGTGGTGTGATCGTGGCGGATCATCGGCTGGAAGGAATGTCCTGGCATCAAAGTGGTGCCCGTGATAAGCCGAAAGGGAAGTAGGTCTCCTGTCGAGACATTGCGACTCGAGCGGGCTACGCCCCGCAGGGGAATGATTCTAACCCATCAGCGCGGCCAGGGGAACCCGTCGGGAGTCGCATCCCGTGGCTCGGCCCGGCACATTCGCAAAGGGAGGACTGGAATGGACGGCAGGGTGAAGAAAAAGCTGGAGGTGCTCCAGAAGCGCCTGGAGAAGCTGCGGCAGCAGCTCGCCGGTGCGGTCAAGCAGAACGACGACCCGCAGGATGTCGTCCGGCTCCGCGGCGAGGTCGAGGCCGCCGAGGCCGAGGTCAAGCGGCTGAAGGAATCGTGAGCGCCCGGCCGCGGCCGGACGAGGCCCGCGCCGGTCATGCCGCCGCGGGGACCTCCGCGGCGGGCGATTCCGGCGCCCTCGGCGGGTGCGCCGACCAGACCGCCACCGCCGAGGCCAGCGGGAAGACCAGCAATCCCAGAAGCGCCGGCTCGTACCGACCCAGGTAGTCCTGGGACAGGGCCAGTGGCAGCGGACCCAGCGCGGCGGCCCCGACCACCAGCGCCATGGCGATCCCGTTGATCGAGCCGAAATGCGTCCGGCCGAAGAAGTTGATCAGCGTGAGCGAGCCGGAGAACCGCTGGATGCCCATGTGCATCCCCAGCAGGATCGAGTACGGCCAGGCCGCCCAGGGCGAATCCACCACCAGCAGCTCGACCATCGCCATCGCCATGAACACCATGCACGCCGAAAGCAGCCGGCGGGGCGGAAAACGGTCGGCCAGGAAACCGCCGACCAGGCTCAGCGCGCAGGCGACGAGCGCCTGCACGCCCAGCAATCCCAGGGCCGACTCCTTGGACACGCCCCGGCCGGCCAGGAGCGAAACCTGGTGGAACACCAGCCCGGTGGTGACCATGGCAGCGGTGGCCAGGGCCGCAACCACCCGCCAGAAGGCCCCTGTGCGGAGCGCCTTGCGCGCCGTCCAGGGATACTCGGTCCCTCCGGACGTCCCGGCCCGCGAGGAGTCTTCCCCCGTCGGAGTCGGCGCGCGATCGGCATCCAGGCCCAGATCCTCCGGTCGGTTGCGGACCAGAAGGACGGCCGGGGCACACAGGAGCACCCAGACGCCGATGGCCAGGGCCGTCCAGGCCCCACGCCAGCCGTGCGCCTCGATGAGCCGCATGTTGTTCGCCGGGAAGATCATGAAAGAAAGCGTCGACCCGAGCCCCAGCAGGCCCATCGCCGTCCCCCGCCGCCGGATGAACCACTGGCCGACCATCCAGGTCGAGATCAGCGTCAGGGCCCCCTGCCCCAGGCAGCGGACCATCGCCAGGCCCAGGTAGAGCCCGAGCAAATGCCGGACGCCGCCCATCCAGAGGCAGGCCAGACCGAGGAGCAGCGAGAACATCGGAAGAAGCAGCCGGGCACCGAAGCGGTCGAGCGCCCGACCGACGAATGGCAGCGACGCCCCGCTGATCAGCGTGGCGACGAGGTACGCCATCGAGTACTCGCTGCGCAGCAGGCCAAGATCCGCGAGCATCGGGTCAATGAAGGCGGCGACGGAGTACGACTGCCCCGGCCCCGACATGAACATCCCCATCATCGCCACGCCGAGGATGATCCAGCCGTAATAAACGGCGGGGAATCGTCGCGGCCGCGTGTGGACAGACATCGGCGGAGTGGGCTCGCGCTCGGTTTCAACTTCGGGGCGGATCAGGCGGGTGGGGTCGGGCCGGGCTTGCGGCGGTTTGGTCGTCCTTGTGTTCATCGGACCAGCCTAGCAGCACCCCGCCCCGCGGCTCAAGGCGAACTGGTCGGAGGTCGGACCAGGGAATCGGCCGAAGTGGTAGCCGAGCAACGTTTTGCATCGAGCACCCTGACCCCGGCGTGATTTGGGGGGTTCCGGGGTGGTCAAGGCATCGTCACCCTCTCGCGCGCTTGCTCCGCAACCCCCGGCGCGCCACACTAAGGCGGCTGGGCCAGACAGGCAATAACACGGAGCCCCTGCTCCACGTCCGGGAGGTTCACATGCCACGCGACGAGTTCTACGCCATCGACACCACAACACTGCCCTGGGAGGAGCGCCACAACCCGAAGATCGGCCGGGCGATCCTCCGCAAGGACCTGCATACCGACCCAGAAACCGGCGCGGAGATCCGCCTGGTCCGCTACCCGGCCGGCGTGGTCAACCCGGCCCATACGCATCCCTGCGGCCACGGGCTCTACGTCCTCGAGGGCGAGCTGATGACGCACAGGGGAACGTTCGGCCCGGGGAGCTTCGTCTGGTTCCCCGAGGGCGAGACCATGGAGCACGGCGCCAGCCCATCGGGCGACGTGACGGTGCTCTTCGTCACGAACAAGCCATTCCGGATCGATTATGTGGAGTGAGCACTCAGGAGCCTTCCGATGTCATTCCCATATCGCACGACTCGCCTGCGCGCCCCGAGCGGCGTGCTCATCGCCGGGCTCGCCGTCCTTCCGCTGGTCGTCGCCCTCGCCGCTGATCCAGTGGCCTCGAGCCCGACAGCACCCGGGGATCAGCCATCCGACAAAAGCCGGGCGGCGATCCTCCGTGGTCGCGTGACGGACGAGGCCGGTGCTCCCCTGGCCGATGTCCGCGTGCGCATGGCCATCCCCGCCACGGACATGCGGTTCGTGGACGTCCGCCGCGAACTTGTGGACGGTCCGGATTTCTCCCACAAGCTGGTGGAGACGCGGACTGATGCGAACGGCGCCTACCGGCTGGAGATCCCCGGGATCACCGGACCGACGAAGGTCTCGCTCGATGCGATGAAGCCCGGCTATCGGCGGCTGGTGGGGACCTTGATGTCCGGCGGCGATCCGAGGACCGTCGAGATCAAACCCGGCGCGGAGGCTGAGGCATCCCTGAAGCTGAAGCCCTCGCTCTACTTCCGCGGCGCCGTCGTCGATGAGCAGGGGAAGCCGATCTCGGGGGCGAGGGTCTCCTCCAAAGCGGCCGTCGTCGGTGGTGGCACGGGCGGAATCGAGGAGACCGTCACCAATTCGCAAGGGATATTCGAGCTTTTCTGCTATCCCGAAAAGCACCCCAACATCGCCCAGGGAAAAGTCTTCTTCCTTCATCCCGATTACATCGATTCCCAGCTCGGTACCATCTACACGATGGCACCAAAGGATCGCAAATCGCTGCGAGTTATCCTCCAGACGGGTTACAGGGTGACGGGCACGGTGCTCGGCCGGACCGGCAAGCCGGTGCCCCGCGCGACGGTCAAGGTCGCCCGCAACAACTGGGGCCATGAAAAGGCGGCCCTGACCGACGCCAGCGGCAAGTTCGTCCTGCGCGGCCTGCGCGGAGGGTCGAGCGTCCTGAAGGCCCGCAGCCTGGAGTTCAAGCAGAAGGCCGAGATGCCGATGGCCCTCAACGGCGACAGGCTCGACCTGGTCGTCCGGCTGAAGCCCATCGTGGTGCCGGGCGGAG
>JAKAUH010000393.1 GCA_021818605.1 Planctomycetota bacterium | reverse complement strand
GCCTGGCGGATGGCCGGATTGGCGCCGCCGGCCGCCTGTGGCTGTCGGCCGCCGGCGCTTACCTTGTTCCCGCCTGCTGTGCCGCTGTAGGTCATGTTGAGGTAGTGGATCACCTCGTTGGTGATGTCGTTCCGCGGATCGGAGTAGACCAGCGGCCGGTTGATCGCGGTCAGCACCGAGTTGGGGTCGCTCCCGGTCGGCGCGGAGTTGGACACGGTGATCACGTGGGTGATTCCGCGCTTCTGGGCCACCCACTTCGCGTAGGACTGCACCTCACGGTAGAGCGTTGCCATGGTCTCGGCCTGCCGGAGCGTGATCTCGCGCTCGGCCTGCTCCTTGCTGGCCTCCATCTTGGCCTTGATCTCGGTCGCGCGGTCCTCGTGCTTGCGGTAGTCGGGCGAGCCCGGCTGGAATTTCTGCATCAGCTCGACTTCCTGCCGGCCCTGGTTTTCGAGCTTCATCAGCTCGCCCTTGCGGACCTGGATGGCCGAGCCTAGCTCCTTGGTTACTGCCTTGACCTTGTCGTAGTTCTTGAAGACCAGGTCCAGGTCGATGGTGCCGACGACCGTGGGCATGGCGGGCGTGAAGCCGCCGCTCGGCGAGACATTGGTCGTCGTGCCATTGGTCGGCTGGATCCGGTGGTCGCCCTTGGGGGTCTGCTGGCCCCGGGTCTGGGACCCAAGGTAAATGACGCCCGTCAGGCTCAGGCCGATCGCCAGGGCCTTGCGCCGCGAAACACCCATCGGTACAACTCCTTTTCTACCGTGGTGGTGCGATTCCAGAGTAACGGAGTCCCCTGGAGGTCCATCCTGGCCCGACACCGGGACCGGGCGGCCGGCCCGCCCGATCGCTGGGCCATAATTCGGGTGCATTCTGCCGAGGTGGTCCAGAAGGGTCAAGCCGAACCGGACGGGTTTGACTCCTGGACGCCTGGTCCTGGACGCCCGCACCCCGTTGGATCGGGGGCTCGCGTTGTCCCGGGCCAGGCCGGGCTGGCGCCGCGAAACGATTCGCGCACGGCCGAGCGCTCGGCCCACTATCGGTAGCGGGCAGGCGATCCGGCGTCGGAGAAGACGTTCGGGCCGAGGCTCGCCGTGGGGAGCAATCTCCCCGGGCGATCCAGCCCAGGCCGGCATGGTCGCGACTCCGCTTGAAATACTTCGCCCTTTCTGCATGAAACTCCTCTCCGCTCGATGCTCGCAAGCCGGGGAGATCCAACGGAGGAGAACTCTGATGATTGCCCCGTCCGCAGGCGAAAAAACCGCAATCCCGATGTCGACCGTTTGCCGTCCCGGCACTCACACCTGGCTATCCGTCATCCGGTCGCCGTCGCCGTCGCCATCGCCCGATCAGTCTGCCAGCCGTCGGCAACCGACCGGTTTCCCTCGCGGCCCAGTCCAGGGCGTCGCTCTTGCGGCACCTGCGCCGCGGAGGCGAGCGCCCTGTCGCCCCCAAATCGTCGTCTTGTGGCACGATTTCTGGGTCTTCTGGCACGATTTCACCCCCAAATCGGGACCCGGCAGCCGGATTTTGGGGGATCGTCCCAAACCGCAGAATTCCAACTGGACACTTCGTTGTGAGCGTTGTCGAGCGAATTCGCCATCTCCAAGGCAACCCGGCACGCACGGAGATCGGTCCCACCGGAGCGACTGGGGCCGCCTGTGGGTGGGCATCTCCCGATCCGCCTGGCTCGCGGTCGGCTCGCGGCCCGGCTCAGACGGTCCGACCGCGATCCCTGGGGCGTCCACGAGCGCCGTCTTCATCTCGGCCTCGAGCAAGCCCCAGAAGTCGTCGTGCGGCAGCGCCAACCCCAGCAGTTCAAACGGGCACCGACCCCTCCGCTTCCCGCCCCGGAACTCCCGCATGTTCCATTACAACCGCTTCAGATCGAGCATCTCCTTACAACCGCTTCAGATCGAGCGTCTCCTGCGTGAGCGTCCGATGCCGCGACTGATGCATCCGCAGCACACTGTTCCTGCACTCCACGGCGCTGCTGGCTCGGACTGTCCGTCTCAGCACGGCGGCCACCCGCCGGTAGGGCACTCGCCAGTTCGGGTGAAGTCGCTGACAGAGGAGTTGCTACACCAGCGGAGCCACCGCGTCATACCCCCCACGGGCCTGGGAATCCCCGCCCCGAGCTCGCTATGGGTCCTCGTGGGTTGTGGTGGCGTTCATAACCCCACTCACGAGGTCCATCCCCAGACAATCAAGGGGCTGCTGGTAGAATCTCGCCAGGTATCAACCTGAAAAGGCCCAGACCGGGACGATCCCCCCCGGTTCCGCTCCATCCATGCCAGGAACCGGGGACCAACTCGGCGACCGTCGGCGACGGCTGCGTTATTGCGATCGCCGGCGACTGGGGTGATGATGGAGGTGGCGAGACGGAGACCGTGGAGGGACCAGTCGCCGGTTGGTGATCCCCGGACACGAAGTCCCGGAGCCGTCGCTGGACCTTCTCGAAGGGCACCTCGCCGACCTTGCCAAAATAGCTGGTGGTGCCGCCCGCATCGCTGGCCCAGTAGCCCGACTTCTTCCGCAACCTCGGTTGACGTGGCATCGGCTCGATCGTCCCCTGGGAAGGGGGACGAAAACGGCATGGAAGACGGCATAAAGGCCAATTGATGCGTTCGGGAACCATTAGGAAGGGCCACCTTCGTCGGGTTAGAATGGCCCGAAAATCATCCGGCCGATTTTTCCTAACCCCTGGTGGCGCATGAACTACATCGACCCGCACATCCACATGGTCTCCCGCACGACCGACGACTACAAGCGGATGGCGCTGGCCGGCTGTGTGATGGTCAGCGAGCCGGCGTTCTGGGCGGGGTTCGACCGCTCGGGGCCCGAGGGGTTCCGCGACTACTTCCGCCAGTTGACCGAGTACGAGGGCCGGCGCGCGGGGGCCTATGGCATCGCGCACCACTCGTGGCTCTGCATCAATGCCAAGGAGGCCGAGAACGTCGCGCTGTCACGCGAGGTGATCGCCATGATCCCCGAGTTCCTCGACCGGCCCGGCGTGCTGGGCATCGGCGAGATCGGGCTGAACAAGAACACTCGCAACGAGGCCACGGTCTTTCAGGAACACCTCGATCTCGCGGCCCGCACCGGCGAGCTCGTGCTGGTCCATACGCCGCACCTCGCCGACAAGTATCAGGGCACCCGGATGATCCTGGACATGCTGCGCGAGGACGGCCGGATCCCGCCCGTGCGCGTCTGCATCGACCACGTCGAGGAGCACACGATCCGCGCCGCTCTTGACGCCGGCCACTGGGTCGGGATGACGCTCTATCCGATCACCAAGTGCACCCCCGCCCGCGCTGCCGACATGATCGAGGTCCACGGGACCGAGCGGATCATGGCCAATTCGGCCGGCGACTGGGGCCACAGCGACCCGCTCGCCGTGCCCGAGTTGATCTTCGAGATGCGCCGACGCGGTCACGACGAGGCGACGATCCGCAAGATCGTTTATGAGAACCCGCTGGCGTTCTTCTCGCAGTGCCACCGGTTCGAGTTCACCCCTCGGAACGCGGCCGTCGGATAAGAAACGAAACCTCTCGCTCGATGCCACCACGAATCACTCCTTCGATCCGGGCATACGTCGTGCCTCGGGACAACATATGGTCTGGATTATAATTCTGAATCATATGTACGTCCGCTATTCTGTGTGCTGAGGCTCCGGCCTTCCATGTGCCTATAACATGAGGGCAAGGATTGATACGGAAGCGCCCGGTCCCATCCGGGTGGCGTCCAGCGAGACGTGCCAGGAACCTCGAGCACAACCCGCGTAGCCGTCCCGTTCTCCCGGCTCGAGCGCCGACCGTTTGCGTGGCTCCCAGATCGGGCATCGTGTCCCCGACCGGTTCGGTCCGATCGGGGTCTGGTGGAGGAGGCGGCTCCATCCGCCGATCCGGGCCGGCCCCGCCCGCCCCGGTACGCGAAACTCAATAGACAGTCGTTTCCATGAAATGAGACACAAGAACTGATCGGACGTTCCGTGTTGAAAACGGCGTCTCCTGGCCGGAACCAGCCGGGTGCTGACATGCCCATGGGTCCCGACTCAGGTGGCGCACCATGACCGAAGCTACGCTCACCTGGTCCATCTGGCAAGCCCGGCCCGGCTCCTTCGGCTGCTGCGGCTGCTGCTATCCGCGAGGTCCCGCATCGCCGCCTGGGGACGGATCGCCGTCTTCCCGGCGATCGTCTTCATGGACCAACACCCGGAGAAGCCTGGGCTGTGGCCGAAGTTCCTTCTGCTGAGGCTGCCGATCCAGGGGTTGCTCATCTTCTGGGCCTCCACGAGACGATCGGGCAAGCAAGACGACGGCTGATCCGGTCAATGACCTTGCTCCGCGAACCAACGGGTCAGGCCCACCTCCAGGGTGGCCAAAGCCTTGGTCAGGGTATCGGGCCGGTCGTCCTCGACCTGGGTGCCCCCCTCGTGCAACGCCCTGGCGACGAAGCCGAAAAGCTCCTGCACGCCGATCTCGACCCAGCCGTACTCCCTTACCCACCTGGCAATCGCCGGGAAGAGCGTGTCGATTTTCGCCTGCTCGGGCGTCGGCCGGATTACCCCGACCCGGCGTGCCTCCCGGACCAGTCTGAGGTGCTCATTGTATGCCTGCTCAATGCCGGGGAGATCCTGTCCGGCGAAGACCTTGACCCCGATCCCGATCTCCTCCAGGTGAGGGAAGAGTTCTCTCCATTGATGATGCCCCCGCAGATGGACGAGCCTGGGTCGGCGGGCGTCCTCGTCCGGCGGTCGCCGCTTGGCGTGGGCCAGGATCGTCGCCAGGTCGTTGACCGAGGGCCTGCCGTGGACATGAGACTCGGCCAGTAGCCAGCCGTCCTTGCCCGTCACGACCATGCCGAGGTAGTGGGTCTGGGTTTGCTCGATCGGGTTGGGCAAGGCCCGGAAGTCAGCCTCCCAGGTCTCGTCAGCCTGCGGGAGCCGCTTCAGAAGGCTCTTGACGAAGGCCGCTCCCTTGCCGAGCCTGAGCTTCTCGTCTTCGGCCATGGCCACTTCTCCCGGTTGTCTGGTGCTCTCATCCGGCAGGCGATTCGGTCGCCAACGCCTTCCTGAGCGGGCAGCCCTCGGGGATCGGCTCCCCACGGCGATAGCGGTCCATCAACTCCTGTGACCGACGGGCCAGCATCCGACGGACCTCCCGCCGCTGGCCCTTGACCCTCGGGATCGCCATGTTGTCGTAGCCGGTCGTCTGGTGCCGCATCCAGGCGATCACGGCCGCCTCCGCCCGCTCCTCGACCGGGATGCGCTTCGTCCGGGCCACCGTGCCGCTGCCGACCGGGGTGGCATGCTCGGTGACGGCACGGGCCAGTCGGTCGGAGAGTTCGGCGTGATCGAGGTGGAAGGCCAGGAATGCCACGACAGCTCCGTGGAAATCCTCGACGTACTCGGCCTGAACCTGCTCACGTTGCCGGGATGCAGCCTCCTGTCGCCTGGCATAGCCCTCGGTGGACCGCTCGGCCTCCAGTTCAGCCCCGATGCTCTCGATGGTCGTCGCCGGAGCCCAGATGCCCCTGGAGAAGGTCTTCCGCCCCCGCTTCTTCTGGACGATCCAGTGGTCGCCTGCGGCCTTGACCCGGCGGGTCAACGCAGCGTCACCCGGCGGCAGGAGGACCCAGCCCTCCGGTGCGGGGAGGATCGTGCCGTCGGCCGCCCGGACGGTGTTTGGGGTCGGGCCAGGCGTGAAGGCTGTAGCGGTCATACCGGCGTTCAAATGCGATCTCCGTAATGCACGGCGAGCCAGATGGCGGGTCGGTATCTTACCTGGCATCCATCGTCCGAGCCTTCGACAGACTTGATCGTTATGAGGCCGTCAATGAACCCGTCAGGTAGGCCCGCCGGACATCGGGCGGGAATCGCTCGATGGCGTACCGCAGCATGGTCCGGGGCATGACCCGATGATGCGCCCTCAGGAACCGCTCCAGGGTCGCCCGGTCCCGCTTTCCGACCTCTCGCAGCATCCAGCCGGCCGCCTTGTGGATCAGGTCGTGCGGGTCGCCGAGCAGCGTCCCGGTGATCCCGAGGGTGTCGGCGAAGTCGTGCCGGGCGATGAAGTCGTGGGTGGCGATGATGGCGATCCGCCGCTCCCAGACGCTCTTCGATCGTACCAGGCGGTAGAGCGGCACACGGTCCTTGTCGTGCAGATATCCGCCGACGATCTCCCTGGCCGAGGCGTCCACGAGGTCCCAGTTGTTCACGGAGCGGGTGTTCGCCAGGTAGAGGTCGTAGACCAGGCGCCTCGTCGCCTCATCGCCCTTCGAGGCGGCCCGGACCCAGATCAGGAGGGCGAGCAATCGGGCCTCGTGGAACTCCGAGCCGAGCAAGGACAGCACCTCGCCGTCGGGAAGGTGACGGAACTCGCTGGCCAGCTTCCGCAGGGCGGGCACCCGGACGCCGAGGAAGACATCACCCTCGCCGTACTGGCCCGGCCCGGTCTTGAAGTAGCGGGCGGCGGTGGCGGCAGCCTCGAGGCTGCCGAGGGCCTGGAGACGGTTCAGGGCGTCGCGGGCGGTCGGTGGCATGGTCACTCCTCGACCTCTCGTCAGTCTCATTTTCCCGCTCCGAATGGCCTCCCACTGGGACGGGGTCAAGTCAAGAACGTAGAGTGTGTCGGCATTGGCACTGTCGATGTCCACTCCGAAGTCGAGTGGTAAATCCGCTCGACTCCGGTATCGGTCTCGAGATGGCGTTGCGCGTACCACTGGGCCAGGCTATCCCGATCGAACGCGGTTGCTGTCGTCCCAGGCATGACTCAACCCCAAGAAGCTCTGCCAAAACCTCCGGACTAGCTGGGAAAACCGTGCGGCTACCCCGGTTTTGGCAGAGCTTCTTAATGCCTTTTGAGGGCCATGGCTGCGGGCGTCTGACGACCCTCCGATGCCGGGTCCATCGAGAATCCAGGCTCCTGGACGGTCCTCGTCTCGCCTCCTCCATCGTCGCCTCGGCCGCCGGGGATCGCAAAAACGCAGCCGGTCCGGCGCGGCCCCGGCTGTCCCGATCACGACCCCGGCAACGACCTCAAGAGGGGCCGGATCGCCGTCCAGAGCTGCTGTTTGATCTGGACCGGCACCGGGTTCTCCAGCCGCTCGGGGTGATGGTTCTTCACGCCGCCCGCGACGATGACCCCGACCGTCAGCTCGCCATCGGTGTCATATCGATCGCCGCCGCCGTTGCGGCCCATCAGGGTCGCGCCGACTCCCGTGACCTGGTAGATCTTCGATAGCCACCCCCCGGTGCGGAGTCCGCCGATGAGCGCATCGCGCTCGGCGTCGATGTCCGGCCCGATGTGGTGGGTGATCTGGCCGGTCCGGTGGCTCAGGCCGACGCTCCGGTCATACGTCACGGCCCCGATCCAGAGCGGCACCCCGGCCTTGCCCAGCTCGGACGATCGCCAGAATCGAACATGGTGGCGATGGGCGGCGCTTTTGCCCACCGGCTTCTCGAAGGCAAGATCCTGCCTCCGCCCGAAGAGAAAAAGCGGGCTGACCGGAGCATCGGCGTAGGGACGGTCCAGCACGACGCTGCGGGCGATGTGCAGGCTGGACCTGAGCGTCACCGGGTCGGCCGGGCTCCAGCCGGATTCGAGCATCGCCCGGACGACCTGATCCCGCGTGCCGATCAGCCCGACATTCAACGGATCGCCGGGGATGTCCTGGGCCGTGAGGGTCGTCCTGGGCGCGTCCTCCAGCGCCGGTTGGTGCTCGTAATGCCGCCAGAGCGCCGGCAGGACGAGATAGGCCGCCAGCAGCCACAGGGCGATCACGACGACCGAGACCCGGATCGTCAGGACAATCCAGCGCCGCTTTCGTGGGGATGGTGAGCCGGTCCGGAACCGTTCCCGCCCGAACCGGAAGAGGGATCGGAGGGAGGCGACGCCGCGCGGCTTGACGCCCGTTTCCGGGGCAGGTTCTGTTTGCTCGCTCATGTCACCCAGGGGAATCCTACCATCGGCCGGCTCGCGGACACGGAAGCCCTTCCGAACGTATCGTGTCCTGGCGGTTCGTGCCTCACCAGGCTACGATACCGGCGGCCGTCCCCGGTCTTGAAGACTTCCTTCCGCCGCGCCGATGCGGGCCCCGCCGATCGGTAACCTCGCCTGGACCTCAAGCCATGCCCCTGATCGACCATCCCTCCGGTGATTACCGCTTCCTGCCTGGGATCGCCCCGTACTCCTGCGGCGTGGTCTCGAAGCCAGGCTTCGAGATCGCCCACGTCACGCTTCACTGCCCGGTTCCCCATGCCCAGGGATTCGAGGTCATCGCGGACCGCCTGGCGGCGGAGGGGCGCTCGAGGGCCGCGCTCTGCCGGATCGAGCGCCGTGCGCCGGCTCC
>JAKAUH010001025.1 GCA_021818605.1 Planctomycetota bacterium | reverse complement strand
TGGTGCCGCAACCCGATCGACCGGTTCATCCTCGCGCGGCTCGAGGCCGAAGGTCTGGCGCCGTCGACCGAGGCCGACCGGGTCACGCTCATCCGCCGGCTATCGCTCGACCTGGTCGGATTGCCTCCGACGATCGCCGCGGTCGACGCGTTCCTCGCGGACAGACGCCCGGACGCCTACGAGCGGCTGGTCGACCGGCTGCTCGCCTCGCCGGCCTACGGCGAACGCTGGGCTCGCTCCTGGCTCGACGCGGCGCGCTACGCCGACTCCGACGGATATGAGAAGGACAAGTCACGGCAGGTGTTCGCCTATCGCGAGTGGGTCATCCGCGCACTCAACCGAGACCTGCCTTACGACCGGTTCATCGTCGAGCAGATCGCGGGCGATCTGCTACCGAAGGCCGGGCAGGACCAGGTCGTCGCGACGGGGTTCCTGCGCAACTCGATGATCAATGAGGAAGGCGGCGTCGATCCCGAGCAGTTCCGCATGGAGGCGATGTTCGACCGGATGGACTGCATCGGCAAGGGCGTGCTGGGACTGACGATCCAGTGCGCCCAGTGTCACAGCCACAAATATGACCCGCTGACGCAGGAAGAATACTACCGGATGTTCGCCTTCCTGAATAACAGCCACGAGGCGAACGTCGCGGTGTACTCGCCGGGCGAGCAGATGGCCCGCGCTGAGATCCTGCGCCAGACCCGCGAGATCGAGGAGGGTCTCCGGCACCGCGATCCGTGCTGGCGCGAGAAAATGGCGGCGTGGGAGCGGCAGGTCGTCGGCGATCAGCCCGAGTGGGTCGTCCTGCGGCCGGAGGTGGATGAGGAGTCCACCGGCGGCGAGAAGGAACTGCCCAGGGACGACGGCTCCTTGCTGTCGCAGGGCTACGCGCCCACGAAGCATACGCTCGTGCTGCGGGTGAAGACGAACGTGACGCCGATCGCGGCGTTCCGGCTCGAGCTGCTGAACGATCCGAACCTGCCGCTGGGCGGGCCGGGACGGTCGATCAAGGGGACGGCGGCGCTGACCGAGTTCCACGTGGACGCGGCGCCGGCCGATGCGCCGAAAAAGGGCAAGGGCGTGAAGATCGCGCGGGCGACCGCCGACGTGAACCCGCCCGAGCGGCCGCTCGATCCCATCTTCGACGACCGCAGCGGCAAGCGCCGGGTGACGGGCCCGATTGGCTTCGCGATCGATGGCAAGAACGACACCGCCTGGGGCATCGACGTTGACCCGGGGCGAAGGAACCAGCCGCGCAAGGCGGTCTTCACCGCCGAGAAGCCGATCGCGAATCGCCGCGGCACGATCCTGACCTTCCGCCTGACGCAGAACCACGGCGGATGGAACAGCGACGACAACCAGAGCCACAACCTGGGCCGGTTCCGGATCTCGATCACGAGCCAGCCGAACGCCGCGGCCGACCCGCTGCCGGCGGCCGTTCGCGCGATCCTGGCGATCCCGCGCGACCGGTGGTCCCCGGCGCAGGAATCGACGGTCTTCAGCTACTGGCGCACGACCGTCCCGGCCTGGAAGGGTGCGAACGACCGGATCGACGCCCTGTGGGCGCGGCATCCGGAGGGGGCCTCGCAACTGGTGCTGGCCGAGCGGGCCCGCAGGCGGCCGACGAGCGTTCTTCAGCGCGGCGACTTCCTCAAACCGACGCGGGCCGTCGAGCCGGGAGTGCCGGCGTTCCTCAACCCGTTGCGCGTGCCAGGCGGCTCGGCGGCCGACCGGCTCGATTTTGCCCGGTGGCTGGTGGACCCGCGGGCGCCCACCACGGCGCGGGCGATCGTCAATCGGATCTGGCAGGCCGAGTTCGGCACGGGGATCGTCGCCACCAGCGAGGACTTCGGCCTCCAGTGTGAGCCGCCCAGCCATCCCGAACTGCTCGACTGGCTGGCCGTCGAGCTGATGAAACGCGGCTGGAGCCTCAAGACGCTGCACCGCCTGATCGTCACGTCGGCCGCTTACCGCCAGTCGTCGCACACGAGCCCCGAGCTTCATGCACGCGACCCGTACAACCGGCTGATCGCGCGCGGCCCGCGGTTCCGCGTGGATGCCGAGGTCGTGCGCGACATCGCCCTGGCGGCCGGTGGGCTGCTCGAGCCGAAGATCGGCGGGCCGAGCGTGTTTCCGCCGGCACCGGCGTTTTTGTTCCAGCCGCCGGCCAGCTACGGGCCGAAGGTCTGGCACGAGGCGCAGGGCCCCGACCGCTATCGCCGTGCGCTCTACACGTTCCGCTACCGATCGGTACCGTATCCGATGCTCCAGGCCTTCGACGCACCCAACGGTGACTTCGCCTGCGTCCGGCGGTCACGGTCGAACACGCCGCTCCAGGCGCTCACCACTCTCAACGAGCCGCTGTTCCTCGAATGCGCTCGGGCACTCGCGCTGCGGACCCTGCGCTACGGAGGTTGCGACGACGCGAGCCGCGTGGAATACGCCTTCCGCCGCTGCCTGGCAAGAAAGCCGACAGCGGAGGAATCCTCGACGCTCCTGGACCTGCTGCATCGCCAGGTCCGCCGATTCGACCAGCCCGGCGCCGACCCGTGGGCGCTGGCAGTCGACGACCCGAAGCACAGGCCGGAGCTACCGGAGGGATCCACCCCAGCCCAGCTCGCCGCGTGGACGGCCGTCTCGCGCGTTTTGCTCAACCTGGATGAGACCATCACGAAGGAGTGAGCCGATGCGACCGCCATTCCCGGGGATGGACCCGTGGCTCGAGGATCCCGAGCTGTGGCCTGACGTGCACAACAGCCTGATCATCGCAATCCGCGATGCGCTCGTACCGCTCGTCGTTCCCCGCTATTTCGCGCGAGTGGAATCGCGCATGACTGTCCTGACGGGTGAGGATCTGGACCAGTTGTACCGACCCGACGTGGCAATCCGATCGGATGACCTGGCTACGCCACTACCCGAAGCCGGCGTGGCCGTGATGGAACGAATCGAGGCCAAGCCGTACCGCATGTTCGTGCGACTCGAGGAAGACGAGATCGAGGAGTGCTACCTCACGATCCGGGAGCTGCCCGGGCGCAAGCTGGTGACGGCGATCGAGGTGTTATCCCCCACCAACAAGAGGACGAAGAAGGCCCGCCAGGATTACCTCGACAAACGTTACGACCTGATGCGGTCTGGCGTGAACCTCGTGGAGATTGACCTGTTGCGCTCGGGCCAGCGAATGCCGTTGAGCAATGCGCCACCGCCGACCGATTATCGCATCCTCGTCTATCGCCCGAGGCCGAACAAGCTCGCCGAGGTTATTGGGTTCTCTTACAAGGACCCCATCCCATCCTTTACGATCCCGTTGATCGTCGGGGAAGCGGAGCCGACTCTCGACTTGAACACCGTGTTGCACGGGGTGATCGACCGCGCGCTTTACTACCTGACTATCGATTACCGACAACCCCCACATCCGCGATTGCACAAGGAAGACCACGCCTGGGCCGAGTCGATCATCGCCCAGGCAACGCTCCGCAGCCCCGAGGCCCCCGCCGGAGGAGAACCCCCACCATGAACTGCCAGGACCATCTGTATCACGACGCCGACCCGCGGCAGGTCTCCCGCCGCTGGTTCCTCGAGCAGTGCGGCGTTGGGCTGGGCGCCATCGCGCTTCAGCAGTTGCTCGGCGCGAGTGGCTCGGCGGCCGAGGCCGGAGCGCTCAACCCGATGGCGCCGAAGGCCCCGCATTATGCGCCAAAGGCCAAGCGGGTGCTGTTCCTGTTCATGGCCGGCGCGCCCAGTCACCTCGAGCTGTTCGACAACAAGCCGCAGCTCGCGAAGTTCGACGGCACCTTGCCGCCGCCGGGCCTGATCAAGGGCTACCGCGCGGCGTTTATCCGGCCCGACTCGAAGCTGCTCGGGCCGAAGTTCAGGTTCGCCCGGCACGGCAACAGCGGCACCGAGCTGTCCGAATTGCTGCCGCACCTGGCCACGGTCGTCGATGACATCGCGGTCGTCAAGGGGATGGCCACCGACGCGTTCAACCACGCGCCGGGGCAGATCCTGATGAGCACCGGCTCGCAGATCTTCGGCCGGCCCAGCCTGGGCGCGTGGGTGACCTACGGACTGGGCAGCGAGTCGCAGGACCTGCCGGGCTTCATCGTTTTCAGCACCGGCAACAAGGGACCGAGTGGTGGCAATTCCAACTGGGGCAGCGGATTCTTGCCAACGGTCTACCAGGGCGTGCAGTTCCGCACGGCCGGCGACCCGGTGCTGTACCTGTCGAACCCGCGCGGCGTCGATGAGGGCCTCCAGCGCGAGAGCCTGGACGCCGTGCGCTCGCTCAACCGGATGAACCTCGAGCGCACCGGCGACCCCGAGATCGCCACGCGGATCAACTCGTATGAGATGGCCTTCCGGATGCAGCTCACAGCGCCCGACGTGATGCAGATCGCCAACGAGCCAAAGCACGTCCTGGAGATGTACGGGGCCGAGCCGGGCAAGCCGTCGTTCGCCAACACCTGCCTCCTGGCTCGGCGGCTGCTGGAACGGGGCGTGCGTTGCGTCCAGATCTTCCACGAGTCGTGGGACCAGCACGGCAACCTGGTGAACGACCTGAAGAAGAACTGCAAGGTGACCGACCAGGCGTGCGCGGCCCTGGTAAAGGATTTGAAACAGCGTGGGATGCTCGAGGACACGCTGGTCGTCTGGGGCGGCGAGTTCGGCCGGACGCCGATGGTGCAGGGGGGCGGCAACGACGGCCGCGACCACCATCCGAACGCGTTCACCATGTGGCTGGCCGGCGGCGGCATCAAGGGGGGCATCAGCCACGGCGCCACCGACGACCTGGGCTTCGACGTGGTGAAGGACCGCGTGCACGTGCACGACCTGCACGCGACGATCCTGCACCTGCTGGGCTTCGACCACACGCGGCTAACCTATCGCTTCCAGGGGCGGGATTTCCGCCTCACGGACGTCAGCGGCGAGCTGGTCAAGGGACTGCTGGCGTGAACCTCGGCCTGGAACACGGTGGTTCAGGAAGTCGATCATGAGCACATCAACTAGCCCGGCCGATGACGACGATGGTTTCTGGTCGCGATCCTCCACCTGTCAGGCGGTCGAGGCCGAAGGGCGCGAGCTCGGGCGCGCGTATGGGCTCGCGGAATCGACCTCGCGGACGCTGGCCGCACTCCTGAGCCGCCAGGCCCGCGAGAAGTTCGGCGGGGCCGACCCGGCCGGGCGGGCGACGCTCAACCGATTGGCCCAGGCGCAGGCCACCGCGACCCTCGCCGAGCTGGGCGAGCGCCTGGTCGGGGCGACCGGCTGGGACGAGTGGCTTGCGGGCGTCGACATACCGCCGCCCGCGCCGGGGCTCCCGGATTACACCAGGGACCTCGAGATCAACCTGGAGCCGTCCGAGCCGTCGATCGACACCTACGCCCGGGTGGGCCTGCGTGCCGGCGAGAGCGCCATCGTCCACATCCGGCTCCAGAAGAGGTATCAGCCGGACCTCGACCGCCATCTCTACGAGAACAGCCGAAAGGTCGAACAGAAGCACGGGTCAATGCCGATGGTCTGTGTCATGCTGATGTGGCCACCGGCCGAGGGGCCGGGGATGACCGGGCGTTATGAGGAGCGCGACGCGACAGGGAACGTGACTCACGTTTTCACCTATATGATCCAGAAAGCGTGGGAAGTACCGGCCGAGGAGGTGATGCAGGGCCCGAGCACGATGATGATGGCGCCCCTGACCCGAGGCGCCCGCGAGCGGATGCCCGAGATCGTGCGGATGATGTCAGACCGGTTGAAGCAGCGCCAGTCCAGAGCCGAGATTGTCGAGAAGCTCTGGACCACCGCCTACTGGCACATGGGGCTCGTCTGCGACGTGGACGAGGCCCATCGCGCCCTGGGCGACCTGTTGCCCGGCATCCAGCTTTCGCCTGATTATCTGACAATCAAGGGGCATTCCTTCCTCGAAGCCTACTCGGCGGCCCAGCACGAGGGCCGGCTGAGGGCGGCCCGCGACCTGATCCTGCGGCAGGCGGCGGCGCGGTTCGGGCACGATCACAACGCCTGGGCCGCGATCGCCTCAATCGACGAGCCCAGCGAGTTCGAAGCCCTGGCCGATCGAGTTCTGACGGCCGATGACTGGACGTCACTGATGGCGAGGTCGTGACGCCGCGGACCGTCCGAAAGCCTGAATGCACCCCAGTGGTCGCGACTGGCGCGGTTCCATTTGGTCAACCCGAGATCCAGGCATTACAACAGGAACAACCCAGAGCCGGGGGTGACAATGATCGCGTTCGATCACGTTGCGGTGCTAGCTCGGAATGTGGCGGCGTCGGCCCGGTTCCTGTCGGATATCCTGGGGATCGCCCCCGGAGAACCCGACGGCCCGGATGGCGAGATGTTCCGGCTGCCCATCGGTCAGTCCGGATTCCTCCTGTACTTCCCTGCCGAGGAAGTCCCCGGCCAGCACATCGCCTTCCGCGTCGACCGACCGACCTTCGACGCTATCGTGGGCCGCCTCCGCGCCCGGGACATGACCTTCGGGAACGACCCGGAGGATCCGGCCAACATGCAGACGTCCGACTTCCTGGGCGGGTATGGCCGCGTGTTCTTCCTCGATCCGGACAGACACCTGCTCGAGGTCATTGCCTGACGAAGCGGCTCGATCCTGCCAAGCGCAGGGGCCGACCCGCTGGTTCTCGTTCCTGTCGCACGCCGCCTCAACTGCTCGCGCTGCGATAGGATCGCAGCGCCCGGTGGAAGAACCGCCGGCTGGCCCAGAGCGAGAACACCGTCGCGGCGATCGTGAAGCCGACCATCCGGCCGTCGAGCGCCCGGACCATCACATTGGCCGGGACGTTCGACACCAGCAGGATCGGAACCACGAACGTGAAGAACAGGCCCAGCGGCTCAGCCCACATCGGACCGCGGAAGATCTCCTTTGGGTAGCGCGCCAGGCTGGAGAACAGCCACCACATCTCCATCAGGCTCTGGTTCCGCACCATCCAGACCGACACCGACGTCAGCATCAGCATGAAGGCATAGGCGATCGCCGTCCCACAGACGAACGTGACCAGGAACGCCGCCACCTTGAGGAAGCTCACCGGCCAGCCCATGGTGTTGAGCGCGATCCCCATCACGACGGCGCCCATCAGGACGTTCGGCGCCGTGCCCCAGTCGACCCGCCGGCAGGTGATCAGGAATTGCTCATCAATCGGCTTGAGCAAGAGCCCGTCGAGGTCGCCCGTGCGCACCAGCTCGGCGAACTCGTTGCAGTTCTCGAGGAAGAGCATCTCGATCAGGCCATTGATCGCGAAGAAGCAGCCGACGAAGAACAGGTACTGCGACTCGTTCCAGTCGGCGATCGTGCTGGTGCGCGCGAAGACCACGCGGTAGAACGCCAGCAGGATCCCCAGCCAGATCACCTCGACGGACACCTTGACCAGGAAGTTGCCGCGGAACGCCAGCTCGCGGCTGAGCGTGTACATCCCCAGGCTGCCGTAGAGCCGCAGGTATCTCAGGATTCCGCCGACGATCCCCATCGCTCAACCTCCGAAGGCGCTGTAGCGCCGCAGGCCCAGGCGGAACAGCACCCGCGACAGCACAATGAACGCCAGCGCCCAGAGCGCCTCGGCCATTAGGCCCGTCCAGAGCGCCGCGCCCTGCACCTTGCCCAGGAACACGGCGGCCGGGAAATAGGCCATGTACTGGAACGGCAGCGCCTTGAGGATTCCCGCCCACGGCGCGGGCAGGAAATCCAGCGGGAGCATCTGTCCCGAGATGAAGAAGTTGAGCGTCATGACGATGTAGAGCAGCGACGTCACCTCGAGGAACCAGAAGCCGACCATGCCGACGCTCAGCTCGAAGAAAAAGCCGACGAGGAACGCCAGGACGAGCGACAGCGCGTAGGCCGCGAACGTCGTCGCGTCGGGGAAATGGTCGAAGAACCCGCGGCAGACGAAGAACAAAAGCGCATAAGGCAAAAACGAGGTAACGACATACGCAACCTTGTGCGCCACGCGATAGGCCAGCAGGTAGCCGATCATGTCGATCGGCTGGAGCAGGTAGCGCTTGAGAGTCCCCTCGCGGACCTCGCGGGCGATCCCGCCGGCGAGGTTGGGCATGCTCGAGAACATCCGGCTGATGTGGGTCAGCAGCAGATAGGCGATCATCTCGTTATAGCTGAACACGCCGAGCCGACGATCCTGGCCCCCGGCCCCGACGTAGATCGCCCGCCAGAGCAAAATCGTCGTGACCATCGGCAGGAACCGGAAGATCGTGGCGAGCAGGAAGTCGCCGCGATACGTCATCCGCTCGGCCAGCGAGACCCGCAGGATCGCGAGGTACTTGGCGTGGCGCGAACGCGGGCGAGGCGCGGATTCGTCGGGCGCGGCACGTGGCGCGGGTGTCCCCGAAAGAT
>JAKAUH010000926.1 GCA_021818605.1 Planctomycetota bacterium | reverse complement strand
GGCGCCCCCCAGCGGCGATTGGTGGACTGGCGGGTGGATTTTCCTGCTCGCCGGCTGCTTGGTGTTGGCATGGAAGAAACGGCCGCGGCTGGCGCTGGTCGGAACGCTGGCGCTGGCGATGATCGCTTGCGGTGGTGGCGCCGCAAGCGGCGGCGGATCCGGTCTGGGGTCAGGCAGTGGTTCGGGCTCAGGGGCAGGCAATTCGGCCCCGATTACGGCCACGGTGACAGTGACGGCGACCGATGTCACGCCAGGCGTCATTGATCCAGTCAGCCGCTCGACCACCTTTCAGCTCACAATCAACTAGCCGGCGGGGTTTCCTTTTCCAGCTTCACCGTCGAGGTGGAGTGAATATCCGCGTTGGTGGTCTTCGCCGCCGCGCTGGGGCCGAACAGGTCGACGACGCACCGCACCCCGCTGCTGGTGCCGGTGTGCGATCCGAGCTGGCCCTCGAGCTCGGCGACGCCGCCGCTGGTCCCCACCATGGCGGCGAGATGCCCGCCGGCAGATGAACCCATGACGGCGATGCGATTCGGGTCGAGCCCGTACTTCGCCGCGTTGGCCCGGACCCACCGGATCGCCGCTTTCGTATCATGGATCTGCGCCGGCCAGATGGCCTCGCCGCTGAGCCGGTAGTTGATCGTGGCCCCGGCGTATTCGCCCGACGCGACCAGGGCCCCCAGCGGCCCATAGCCCATCGCCTTGTTTCCCGAGCGGAACGCCCCGCCGTGGATGTAGACGATCACTGGCAGCGGCTTACCCGAACCTGTCACCGTCTTCGGCAACAGCAGGTCGAGCGTCTGCCGCGGATTCTTCGTCCCGGCGTAGGGGATGTCCTTCTCCAGCCGAATTCTCTCGGGGAGACGCGCCGGCGCCTCACTTGCCGGCTCCTGGCCAACACCCCCGGCAGTCCACCCGAGCAGCAGGAATGGCACCAGACCCCAACACCGCCTCAATTGACCCATGGCCCCGTCCTTTCCGTGTGACAAAGGGAGAAAGGATCGAAATGACGACCCGCCCGAGCCTGGATTGTATGCCAGGAGCCAATTGGATGCGAGGCGGAATTGCATCGACAGAACGCACAACACGCCATCGAGCCGGGTCGTCGAGCTTGACGGAAAGCGGCCGGGATTCAGGAGTTGATGTCCCCGGCCACTGCGCTGGATAATCCTGCTGCAGGGAGAAACCGCCATGCCGATCGAATTAACGCCCGACCAGGAAGAATACCTCCGTTCAATCCTCTCGCGCAAACCGCGACCGACACGTCGCCAGCGTGCGACGGCGATCCTGCTCCTCGGGCATGGCCATGAGCCCAGGTCCGCCGCGAGGATCGTCGGTATCCCATTAAGCGAGGTGCGGGAACTGGAGCGGGTCTTCACGGTCAGGGGAGTGAAGGCCCTCGATCCACCGGCCCGCTCCTCGTCGAGCACCGGTCGGTCGCGGGCCGGCATCGAGAAGATCGTGAATGTCTGCGGCGGATCGGCCCGAATCGCGGGCACCCGGATACCGGTCTGGCAACTCGTTGCCGCGAGGCGAATCGGCGCGAGCGGCGCTCAGCTCCTCCTGGACTACCCAGGCCTGCGAGCCGACGATCTCGTGAATGCCTGGTTATCCGCCCGCGACCACCAGGACGAGATCGAGTTCGACGTCCGCGAGACCGAGGACGCCTGACGAGTGCCTCGATTCTACACGCGTTCGGGAGACCCCGTGAACAAGCCCCGCGCCCGCCGTGTCCGCAAAGGCCCCGAATCCCCGCCGATCGCCGCGGCCTCGCCCGCGGCCATCCAGGTTCGCGGCGCGCGGGTGCACAACCTCCGCGACGTCGATCTCGACCTGCCCCGCGACCAGTTGGTCGTCCTCACCGGCGTGAGCGGCTCGGGCAAGAGCTCGCTGGCTTTTGATACGATCCACGCCGAGGGCCAGAGGCGCTACCTCGAATGCCTCTCGGCCTACGCGCGGCAGTTCCTCGACCAGCTCGAGCACCCCGACCTTGACGCCATCGAGGGCCTGCCGCCGACGGTCGCCATCGACCAGAAGGCCGGCTCGCCGGGCCCTCGCAGTACGCTTGGCACGCTCACCGAGGTCTACGACTTCCTTCGGCTTCTTTTCGCCCGCGCCGGCGTCCCGCACTGCCCCGCCTGCGACGCTCCCATCCGCCGCCAGACTCCCGAGCAGATGGCCGACCAGCTCATGGCCCTGCCCGCCGGAAGAAAGGTCCAGATCCTCGCCCCGCTGGTCGTCGGTCGCAAGGGACAGCATCTCGACGTGTTCCCGTCGATCAAAAGCGCCGGGTTGATCCGTGCGCGGGTCGACGGCGAATTGATCGAGGTCACCGACACGCCCCCAAAACTCGCGAAGAACCGGGCGCACTCGATCGAGGCCGTCATCGACCGCCTCGTCATTCGCGAGGGGATTCGCCCGCGGCTTGCCGAGAGCCTCGACCTGGCGCTCAAGCTGGCCGACGGCCGCGTCCTGGCGCTCGTTGAAACCCCGGCCACGGCGACGGGAGCCGCGACATCAACATCGCCCGCCTCGTCGCCCGCCCCCACCTGGGACGAGCGGCCGATGAGCGTCCACCTGGCCTGCCCGGCGTGCGGCACGGGGCTGCCCGAGGTCGAGCCGCGGACCTTCAGCTTCAACAGCCCGCACGGCGCCTGCCCGTCGTGCGAAGGTCTTGGCTCGCGCCCCGCGTTTCAGGCCGAGCTCTCCATGCCCGACCGCTCGCGGTCGTGGGCCGCCGGCGCCGTCGTCCCCTGGACGCTTCTGAGCGAGGGACACGCCGACCCATCGGCGCGCGAGGCGCCCATCCGCGAGTTCCTCGCCCGCCACGGCATCGGCGCCGACACGCCGCTCGACACCTGGCCGCCGGACGTCCAGTCGGCCTTCTGGCACGGCGAGCCCTCGGGGGCGTTCCGGGGCCTGGCCGCCTTGCTGGAAACCGCCCACGCCGAGGCCCGCGGGGAGGCGATCCGCCGCGCCCTCGATGCGTATCGCGAGCCGGTCGTCTGCTCGTCCTGCGACGGCTCGCGCCTTCGCCCCGAGGCCCGCGCCGTCCGCTTCGCCGGCCGGTCGATCCATGAGCTCACCGCCATGCCCGCCGGCGACCTGCTGCCGATCCTCGAATCCGCCTCTGCTAGCGATGCGGGTCTCGTCCCCGAGGCTGTCACCGCGCCCTTGCTCGCCGAGATCGCCGGCCGGCTGCGCTACCTGGTGGATGTCGGGCTCGAGTATCTGACGCTCGGCCGCGGCGCCGACACGCTCTCCGGCGGCGAGCTCCAGCGTGCCCGCCTGGCCGCGCAGCTCGGCTCGGGGCTGGTCGGCGTGGCCTATGTCCTCGACGAGCCCACCGCCGGGCTCCATCCCCGCGACACCGCCCGGCTGATCAACAGCCTTCGGCGGCTGAAGGAGCTGGGCAACAGCGTCCTGGTGGTCGAGCACGACGAGTCCGTGATCCGAGCGGCCGACTGGGTGATCGACCTCGGCCCGGGCGCCGGTCCGGACGGCGGCTCGGTCGTCGCGGCGGCGCCGCCCGATCGGTTGGCCGACGCGGTCGATTCCGGCTCGATCACCGCACGCTACCTCGCCCGCGAGCCAGCTTCTCTGCCCCCGCCCGACGCGCGCGGCCGGCTGGCGGCCAGTCCCGGCTCGATCGAGATCCGAGGCGCGGCCGTGCACAACCTCCAGCACGTCGACGCGCGCATCCCCTTGGCTGCCCTGACCTGCGTCACGGGCGTGAGCGGCTCGGGCAAGAGCTCGCTGGTGAATGACGTCCTGGCGCGCTCGGTCCGCCGGGCGCTCCACTGTTCGTCGGGCGCGGCCGAGGGCGAGTTCGGCGTCGTCTCGCTGCCGGCCGTCGACCGATTGATCGAGGTCGACCAGGCGCCGATCGGCCGCACGCCGAGGTCAACCCCCGCCACGGCCACCGGGCTGTTCGACGAGGTCCGGCGCGTCTTCGCCGCGACCCGCGAGGCGAGGATTCGTGGCTATGGACCCAGCCGCTTCAGCTTCAACGCCAGGGGCGGTCGGTGCGAATCGTGCCTCGGGCTGGGCCAGCGGCGGATCCCGATGAACTACCTGCCCGACCTGCATATCACCTGCGAGGAGTGCGGCGGCCAGCGCTACAACCGCCAGACCCTCGAGCCGAAGTTCAAGGGAAAGTCGATCGGCGACGTGCTGGACCTCCGGGTCGACGCGGCAATCGAGCTGTTTGACGCCGTGCCCCGTGCCCTGGCGGGCCTCGAGGCGCTGCGCGACGTCGGCCTCGGCTATCTGACGCTCGGCCAGTCGAGCACCACGCTCTCCGGCGGCGAGGCCCAGCGCGTCAAGCTCGCCGCCGAGCTCGGGCGCCCCACGGGCCCCGGCACGATCGGCCGTGCGCTATATATCCTCGACGAGCCGACGACCGGCCTGCACTTCGCCGACGTCGACCGGCTGCTGGGCATCCTCCACCGCCTGGTCGACCTGGGCCACACGGTCGTCGTCATCGAGCACAACACTGACGTCATCGCCTCGGCCGACTGGGTCGTTGACCTCGGCCCCGAGGCGGGCGACGCTGGCGGCCGAGTTGTCGCGATCGGTCCGCCCGCCGCCGTCGCGGCCAACACCGAAAGCCACACCGGCCAGGCGCTGCGCGCGCGAACCCGGCCGTGATACGATGTCCCGGGTGTCGTTCAGCGGCCGAGCCGGGTATCGCCGGCCTGGCCGAACCCCAAAGAATCCGGCCCGGGTGCCAGGAATCCGGCGAATCCGGGCCCGTTCGATCCGTTCTCGTAATGGGCCGATGCGCGGACGCTCGGCCCTCCCGATCCCTGGAGTCGCGAGACGATGCCGGTTCCATCGAACAGAATGCTTGCCGGGTCTCCCCCTCTTTCTTGGTCAACCCATCCTCACGGGGCCGATCGGCGCCGGCCGTTGCCCTGGCGATCAGGTCGCGCCCACCTCGAACTGGCGTGGCTGCTCGCGACGATCCTCGGCCTGATCGGGCCGTCGGTGTCGAAGGCGTGGGCGGGGCCGGATACCGACAACAGGGCCAGGTCCAAGGCGCCCGCCAATCTGCTGCTGATCATCACCGACGACCACCGCGGGGGAACGCTCGGCATCGAGGGTGATCCCCGCCGCGCCACGCCCAACCTTGATGTACTGGCGCGCCAGGGCGTTCTGTTCGAGCGAGCGTACTGCAACTCGCCGCTCTGCACGGCCAGCCGGCAGTCGGTGATCACCGGCAAGCTACCGCACGCAGTCGGCGTGACGCAGCTCCAGACTCGGCTCTCCGACGAGGTGCTGACCCTGGGCGAGTGGTTCCGCGACCTGGATTATCGCACCGCCGCGCTGGGCAAGATGCACTTCAACGGCCCGTCGTCGCACGGCTTCGCGCTGCGGCTCGACACGGGGGACTGGGCAAGCTACCTCCGCGATCATCCGCCCGTCGGCGGCGATCACCGCCGGCCCTGGCGGCCGTTCAGGGACCCCGCCGCGGTCTGGCTCAACTCCGACTGTCGCTCCGCCGGCCTGCCGGTCGAGTCGATGCAGACGACCTTTTACGTCGATCGCGCACTCGAATACCTGAATGAGTACGGCCGCGGCGACCGCCCATTCGCGCTGGTGGTCAGTTTTTACGACCCGCACAGCCCCTTCCGCTTCCCCGACGGCTGGGAGGCGCGGTTCCGTCCCGAGGATTTCCCCGTGCCGCCGGTCTCCGACCAGGACAGGCGGGAGCAGCCCGCCATCTTCGCCCCGCTGACGCCCGACCAGATCCGCGGCATCCAGGCGGCCTATTACACGTCGCTATCCTATGTGGATGCCCAGGTCGGCCGGTTGGTCCGCGGCCTCGACGCCGCGGGGCTCTCCGACAATACCCTCGTCGTCTACGTGGGCGACAACGGCTACATGCTCGGCGAGCACGGGCGGATCGAGAAGCACTGCATGTACGAGCCGGCGGTGCGGGTCCCGCTGATCCTTCGATGGCCCGGCCGGGTGCCCGCCGGCCGCCGCGTCACCGACCTCGTCGAGATGATCGACATCTACCCGACGGCACTGAGCTTGCTGGACCGTCCCGCCCCGCCGAACCTGCACGGGAGGGACCTCTCGCGCCTGGTCCGCGGCGAGTCCGGCGCCCGCGGCCGCGACGCCGTCTTCAGCGAGTACACCGAGAACGAGGAGGCCATGATCCGCACCGCGCGGTACAAGCTGATCGTCGGCACCGGCCGCCGCCTCCGCCAGGATGGATACGCCACCGGCAAGCCCCTGCCCGGTCCGTACCAGCGGCTCTATGACCTGGCGGATGACCCGAATGAGACCCACGACCTTTCCGCCGACCCGCGATTCCGACCCCTCCGCGACGACCTCCTGCACCGGCTGCACGACCGCCTGACATCAACCCGCTCTGGCCTCGAGCCCGTCCCGCCCGGCCTCTCGACGATCGAGGCGATCCACTGGTGCCTCGTCCCGCGCGACCCGGCGCCGCCGCGGCCTTGAGAGGCCCGAATCGAAGGTCGGCCCGGCCGCGGGCCGGTGATCTCGCCGGGCCAACGCCAGGTCGAAGCGGGCCGAGGACCGATTGCGTCGCATTGTGGTATACTCCTCCGGGAGGATTCGCCATGTCCCGGACTGGACTGACCCCCGAGCAGCGGCGCCTCATCGAGGAGGCGGGCGATCGGCCCGTACGTCTCGAGGACCCGGAGTTACATCAGGCGTATGTCCTCATCCGCGCCGATGTTTATGAACGTGTCCGTGCCGCGCTTGAACCAGGATCGATCCTTGACCGCTCTGTTCCCGAGGGCATTCGCCGCTCAAAGGACGCATTTTTCCGCGACCTCCCGTGGTTGCTCGAGGACCGCAAATTCCGCGGCCGCTTCGTCGCATATCACGGCGACGTGCGAGTGAAGATCGCACGTTCGGAACCCGAGGTCATCCGCGAATGCCTCCGCCGGGGCCTCCGGCCGGATGAGTATGACGTCTTCGTGATTCGGCCCCAATCGCCCGAGCCCGAAGAGGTCGATTTTCCTTCCGCCTGGTGCGATTGATGAAGATTCTCGACCGCTTGCCGTTCTTCGAGGCGCGTTCGGCGGTATGGGCCCCGGACCAGCTCGCCACGGTGAAGCCCTATCAGATCATCGTGACGGTCAGTCTGACCCCGCGAGAACTCATGGATCCCGATCCGGGATTACCCCGATTCCCGGCGATTCTCGACACGGGACACAATCACAACTTCGCGATTTCCGAGACGCACCCTCGATCGTGGGCCCACCTCACGCCCGCGGGATCGCGCCATCAGATCCGGGTACAAGGCCGGCCAGTCCCTTTGATCAACGCAGGGTTGTGGTTGTTCCCTAACGAACCCCGCCATATCACCGCATCCGGTCGCTCGCCCATGCGCCTGGCTCTGCCCGAAGGTATCGCCGTCTATCCCGATGATCTGCCCAGCCCGGCACGTCTGCCGATAATCGGGCTTCGCGCCCTGGCAACGAATGAGCTACGACTTATCGTCAACGGGAAACGCCGCCTGGTCACGCTCAAGACGCGAGGCTGGTTCTGACTCATGAAACCTCTCTTGCAATCCGGGGCCGGACGGTGTCCGATGAGGAACCGACCCATGGCGAGCGCCTGGTTCCGTCGCAGGGGAGATCCCGGAATGAATGCTTCTCCTGCCACCACCAGGGGATCTCTCTGGTGGCCCTCGAGATCGCGCAATCGCGCGGACTGGCCATCGACGAGGACGCCGTCGCGGGCGCCGTCGCGCTGACGCTCGACGACCTGACGACCGCGAGCCAGTCCTATCGCAAGGGCCAGGGTCAGCCCGGCGGCGTGACTCGCGCGGCCTACGCCCTCTGGACGCTCGAGGCCGGCAAGCACCCGGCCGACGAGACGACCCTCGCGGTGGTCGAGTACCTGCTGAAGGCCGACCGCGACCGCGACCACTGGACCACCTCGTCCCGCCGGCCGCCGATGGAAAACAGCCACTTCACGACGACCGCCGTGGCGCTCCGCGCCCTCGACTACTACGCCCCGAAGGACCGGTCCGGCGCCGTGAAGAAGCGGACTCAGAGCGCCCGCGCCTGGCTGACAAAAGCCCATCCCGCCGACACCGAGGACCGCGTTTTCCGCCTGTGGGGACTGAAATACGCCGCCGCCTCGCCCGGCGAGATCCATTCCGCCGTCGACGACCTGCGCAAAACCCATCGAGAAGCATTGCATGTACGAACCGGCGGTGCGGGTCCCGCTGATCCTTCGATGGCCCGGCCGGGTGCCTGCCGGCCGCCGCGTCACCGACCTCGTCGAGATGATCGACATCTACCCGACGGCACTGAGCTTGCTGGACCGTCCCGCCCCGCCGAACCTGCACGGGAGGGACCTCTCGCGCCTGGTCCGCGGCGAGT
>JAKAUH010000593.1 GCA_021818605.1 Planctomycetota bacterium | reverse complement strand
TCGATGGACGCCACGGGATCAACGGCCGGGGGACGTTCGAGTTCCTGCACAGGCAACTCAACTGGCCGCAGCCGGCGGACGATCGTCGGTGATAGCCAGAGAGAAGAGGAACCACGAAAAGTACCAAATCGCACGAAAAGTTCGGCCGCTGGGCGATTCGATAGGCGGGGCGTTGACCGGAATCTCTCCATGTTGTGGTATTTCGTAGTGTTTCGAGGTGCGTCATCTCCTCCCATTCATTCGACCGTGGTTAGCGCCGCGGTCTGCTGGCGGTGGGTCTCGGCGTAATGGCCGCCCAGCGCGATCAGATCGTCGTGCGTTCCGTGCTCGACGACGGAGCCGGCCTCGAGCACGAGGATATGGTCGGCGCGGCGGACCGAGGAGACCTTGTGCGAGACGATCACGAAGGTCCGGCCCGGCAGGCCGCGCTCGAGCGACTGCTGGATGCGGGCCTCGGTCTCGGCGTCGAGGGAGCTGGTACAATCGTCGAGCAGGAGGACCGTCGGTTGAGCGACGATCGCGCGGGCGAGAGCCATTCGCTGCCGCTGGCCGCCGGAGAGCGAATCGCCGCGCTCGGCGACGGTTGAGTCGAGTCCCGCCGGCAGCGCGGCGACCGTGGCGGCGAGGTCGGCGATCCGAAGGGCGTCCCACATCTGCTCCTCGGTCGCCTCGGGGTTGGCGTAGAGCAAGTTGGTGCGGATCGAGCCCTCGAACAAGAGCGCCTGCTGCGGCACCAGTGCCACCGCACGCCGCAGGTCCGCCAGCCGCAGATCGCGGACGTCCGTGCCGTCGAGATGGATGCTCCCCCAGCCGCGGCCGGTCTCGTCGGTGCCGTCAGGGAGGTCGTAGAGTCTGGGCAGGAGTGCCAGGAGCGTCGATTTTCCTGCCCCGCTCGGCCCGACGATGCCCAGGTGTGTTCCGGGCTCGATCTTCAGGTCGATGTCGCACAACAGGCGTGCCCCGTCGGGCGTGTAGGCGAAGGAGACGCCTCGGTACTCGATCGCCCCGCGCGGTTGTGGGATCGCCAGGGCGCCCGGACGGTCGCGCACCGGCTCGGGCTCGTCGAAGATCTCGTAGAGCCGCTCGATCGAGACCTGCGTCGAGATGGCCGTGGCCTGGAACTGCGTCAGCCGGACGATCGGCTGGTAGAGCTGGCCGACCAATGCGTAGATCGCCAGTAGCTCGCCGACGGTCAGCACGCCGCGGCCGACCAGCACGATCCCGTAGGCGATGACGAAGACCGTACCCACCCCGCTGATCACGGTCGCCAGTCCGGCCAGGGCGGCCGACGCGCGGGTATTGGCCCAGTTGAGCGCGCGGTGCCGATCGATCCGGCGGTCGAGCTCATCGAGCTCGTCGTCCTCCTTGGCGAAGCTCCGCACGACCCGTACGGCCGAGATCCGCTCGCTCAGGAGCGCGTAGAGCGCAGCGACCTGCGCGCGGATCTCGTCTGACAACCGCCGTAATCGGCCGAAGAAGACCCGCTGGTTGACGGCGTACAGCGGTACGGCCACCAGTGCCACCAGCGCCAGCCGCCACTCGAGCCACGCCAGCAACACGGCGATCGCCAGCGACGAGATCAGGTCGTTGAGCACCTGGAGTACGCCGCTACGGATGAACATCAGGATGCTGCCGACGTCGCTGGTCACTCGCGCCATCAAGCGGCCGGTCTGCTGCGCGTCGAAATATGCCATAGGCAGCCGCATCAGCTTGCGATGCAGCGCTCCGCGCATCGCCACGACGACTTCCTGGCTGATCCGTCCCATCATGGCGGCGATGCGCCAGGCCAGCAGAGTCCGGACCGCGTGCAGGCCGATCGTGGCCGCCAGCGCGAGCCCGATCGCCCGCGCGGCCGCTGCCCGGGCGACCGCGACCACCGATGGGTTTACCACCGCGGTCTCGGTCCCGCCGCCGCCCGACGCGCGGACATATCCCACCAGCCGGTCCACGACCCAGCCCTGGAGCAGCGGGATCGGTAACAGGAGCACTGACTGGACGAGCAAGCCGCACAACCCCAGCGCGATCGGCCATCGGTACGGCCGCAGGAACTCCGCCTCGAAACGGCGGAGCGGCGGCGCGTTTGGTCGAGACTTCTCGTTTTCCGCGATCGAGTTCATCCTGCCGCAGCCATCGGGATCGAACCCCGTCCGGCGGACCATCGGCCCGGGTTGACCGACCCGCTGATCTCGCGATGCTCCGCATCGGGGGCCACCCTGCCCCGCACGATCGGACCCGCAACGACTCCATGACACCACTCCGCCCGCACGCGTGTCAACGCCGGCCGTGTATCCCCGATCCACAACCGAAGTCTCCCTCGGGCTGGCTTCAGCGCCATGACCTTGCCTTCTCGTTCCGGGCAGTCTTGCTGGTATCCTGGCACAGTTCGGTAAAAATAGGCAATTCTTGTTGGTTGGCTGGCCAAACAAGAACCATACAACATTTCCTTTAGAAGTCCACGGAAAAATGAAAAAAGTTTAAATCGTTTAGCCAAAGGTATTTAAGTCAAAAAACGCCAGGATTTTCGAGGGGGGACCGCGCAGTTTTTGCAAAACTGATACATCCTGTTAGTAGACGCGGTGAGAAAAGCAGAGACGATGCAAAGGGGGGGTGAGCGATGGTTCCGCAAAACGCCAGAGAACACGCGATGAGCCTCCCGAAGCGGAGACGGGTGGTCGACCTGGTTGACGAGCAGAGGTTTGGTGGTTCGTTCGACGGCCGTGGCGGCGAAGCGGGCGGGTTCGGTGACGCGGACGTTGGGGCAGTGGATGACGCCGCGGGCGAGGGGTCGATGTCGCTGGAGTCCGCCGCACGGGATTACGTGTGGCTCTACGATTCCCGCCGCGGGATCGCTTGCGAGAAGATCGCGGCGGAGGATGGCGTGACCGTTCGAGCGGTCCGGAAGGGGATCGAGCGGGCACTGAAGCTCGAGGCTCAGTGCTCGGAGGATAGCTGGCTCGGGAAACTCCAGTCGAACCGTGGGGTCGAGCGGGGCTTCTTCCTGACCCCGATGTTTCCGATCGGCGCGTTCACGCCGCAGTCGACCTGCCCGCACGGCGGTCCGCTGCAGCCTGGGTCGACCATCTGCTGCATGGTCTGCCATGCCTCGGGGATGGACGATCACCCCTCGATGAGGCGCGACGCGGCGACCGATCCGGCGCCCGAGTCCGGGCTCGAGTCCGAATTCGCGCTGACCCCCGTCGCCGCCGCGATCGTCCCGTCGCCGACCGCTCGCCGCCGCGAGACCCGCCGCGACCGCCGCCGGCGGCTGTTCGAGGCCCTGGCGCGGATCTGACGCAATCGGGCGTCGGCACTGCGAACAGACAACGAAGCATCGGTCGCCAATCGGCATTCTCCGCTGGTAGACATCCGGCCGAATTCAACGATCGCTGGTCGGGCGAACGGCCGTTCGCTCCCGGTGCGGGTGGTCCGACTCGGTTGGTCGCCGTCCGCCGTTGAACTTTCAACCCATCGAGGTGTTCGACGATGGCCATCAGTGCAATCCTGGCCGCGCTCCCGAGCCGCCGCACGCTCGCGACCGTGGTGTTCTCGGGCCTGGTCGGCGGGGCTGTCGCCCTCGGCGTCGTCCAGTGGCACGCCCGGCCGGCCGGGCCCCCCGCGCCGCCGCATGATCCGAAGTTCGAGAAGATCGGCCGCGAGTATCTCCCGGGGCTCGGCAAGGCCTATGCCGCGGCCTGGGAAGAAGGCGCCACGAGCCTCGACGCCGGTCAGCCGCTTCCTGCCGCGCTCGCCGCGGTGAGCAAGGCCTGGGAGGCGAACCGAATCGCGCTGTTCGACAAGTCTGTCGCTTCGGAGTTCTCTCGGATCGTCCCCGAATCGCAGAAGGACGCCGACGTCACTCCTGCGCAGCGGGCCGCCCTGGCGGCCGCGTGGCGAGGGCTTGCCCTCGGCCTGGACCGCTGAGACATCGCGGCCTCTTCCCGGCCCGCTGACAGTCACCACCTCGACCGATTGATCCGGCCCGGCGCCGGTCGCGTTCGCACCACACTGTCGATTCCCGCACGGTGGGCGGTGCGGCTCTGCTTTGGCTCGCTCCGCGTCGTGCCCGTCGCACGGCTGTGGAGATCCTGCGCCGACACGAGCCGGTCCACCGCGACATCCCCGGACTCACCACGAGGGACACCCGATGAGCGATGAAATGGCGTTTCAGCCCTTCTGCGGATGGCGGGGCGCCGACGAGCTTCAGCGGACGTTCGCCGGCCAGTTCCGCACGCTGGCTGGGTCCGCGCCGCACCTGATGGCTGCCGCCGCGTCGAATGATCCGGTTCTGCTGTACAAGGCCTGGCGGGAGGTGCTTGGCAAGGACCCGGCCTATCCGGCGCAGCAGATCGGCGACTGTGTTTCGTTCGGCCACGGGCACGGCAATGACCTGCTTCAGTGCATCGAGATCAGCCTGGGCGAGCCGGCCGTCTACCAGGAGACGGACACCGAGTTCATCTACGGGATGTCCCGCGAGGTTGCCGGCATTCTCGGCCGCCAGGACGGTTCGTACGGCGCGGCCGCGGTCAAGGCGATGACGACCGTGGGCCTGGTCAGCCGGGCGATGCTGGGCTCGGATGGCACGTACTCGGGGAAGCGGGCCAAGAGCTGGGGACTGAATGGTCCGCCCGATTCGGTCAGGAGCGAGGCCGCCCCGTTCAAGCTGGGTTCGGCCGCGCAGGTGACGACCTGGGATGAGCTGGTCGCGGCGATGCGGAACGGATATCCGGTGACGATCTGCTCGAACCAGGGGTTCACCCTCACCCGCGACTCCGACGGCTTCTGCCGGGCGCGGGGCACCTGGGGACACTGCATGTTCATCGCGGGCGTCCGGTTCGACCGGCCGGGCGCATGTATCTGCCAGAGCTGGGGCCCCGACTGCCCCACCGGCCCGACGGCCCTCGACCAGCCGAGCTTTTCGTTCTGGGCGGATCGGGCCGTCGTCGAGCACATCCTCGGCGAGGGTGATAGCTGGGCCCTGTCGAAGTCGCCGGAATTCCAGAAGCGCGAGCTGCCCCCGGCCTGGCACTATCTCGACGCCGCGTGAGCCGGCGGGGCGACTCGATCAGGTACGGATCGACCCACCAGGGATTGATCCGTACCGGGTCGATCGACCACAACGGCGTGACGACCATGTCCATCGTCGTGGGGCGAAGCCGCTTCCCCCATTTCCCGACGCTGGCTGGAGCTTTTTTATGATGACCCTAGAATCTCGCCGCCCGTTGGAACGGATCGGCCCCTGGATCATGGAGCAAGGGGCGGCCTCCTGCAAACCCGGGGCGGCCCCGCCCTCGAACAATTCGAGAGAAGGACCCTCATGAACGCCCTGCTCCTCTTCGCCCAGGCTACTCCTGCTGTCGCCGATCCCAACGCGATCGGCGTGTCGATCACCAGCTTGATCGGCTCACTCGGAGCCGCCGGGGCGGCCGTTGCCGTCACCTATTACTTCCTCGGATTCCTCCGCGACCAGGCGCTAAAGCAGGACCGAATCCTCGGCGAGTTTCGTGAGTACCACGCCGATTCGCAGAAGAAGTTCCAGGACCAACTCGACCGGCTGGCGGACCGGCAGGAGCAATTCCAGCGCAGCATGCAGGATCAGGTGACCCGCATGTCGGAGACCCAGAACGCGCTGCTACGCGACAGCATCCTGGCGATGAAGGCAGTCGAGAAGACCCTCGATCAGGCCACGTCCACGGTGCATTCGATGGAGAAGTCCGTCGGCACCCTCCAGGTCTCTGTGAACGGGATCGACCTCATGATTCGGCGGCTGATCGAGGTGGGATTCGAAGTGAAGAAGAGCGTCCTGTCCTCGCCAGCCAAGGAGATCGCACCGTGAACCCCATCGACCGGCGCCCGCGACTTCTGGTCGTCGCCGCGCTCTTGTTGATCACGGCCGTCGTTGCCTACCTGATTCACGATGCCGAGGCGAATCATCAGCGCCTGGCAGCGGCCGGGAGCAACCTTCGCGCCCGCGACGAGCAGTCGCACCAATCCATCGCTGAACTGAGGGCCCGGTCGCAGGAGAGCCTGGCGGCGAGCCAGGTTCGGGCCGAACTCCTCGGCCGCTACGAGCGGATCCTCGAGGTCCTGGCCCGCATCGAGAAGTCCCTGGAGACGTCGGCCCCGATCGCGGGGCGATGACGTGGCCGAAAGCGGGGCCGCCGGGCTGCTCTCGGTGCGAGGCGGTCCCGGGCCGCGACCTTTTTCTCTTCCCGTGAGGTACTCATGATGTCGGTGATTGCCCTGATCGTGCAGCTTGTCAAGGACTACAAGACCTACTCACCCGTGCTCCTGGCCATCGGTTCGGGCCTGGGGATGATCCTGACCAAGGGCCTTGGCGGCGGAATCCCCGAGCTCTTCCAGATCCTCAGCGTTGTCTTCGGCGGGGCGAGCCTGGTGGGGCTTCGCACCGCACTGGCTCGACTCGAGAGCCTGTTCCCTGGGGGCTCGACCCCTGCGCCGGCCCCGGTTCCGGCTCCGGCTCCCGCCCCGACTCCGGCCGCGAACAACGGTCAGCCCGTGAAGGTGAACTGATCGTACACGGTCCCCCGGCCCGCCCGCCCGATCGACGAGAGATCCGCCGGCGCGGCGGGCCGGGGCCGGGAAGGCGGTCGAGGCCCCAGGTCGGTCGCAGAGAGGTGATCGCACATGCCAAAGAGCAACGACCAGCGCGGAGAGGCACTCCGTGATGGGCGGGTTCCCGAGCTCCCTGGAGTGGGCGTCATCGACCCGCGGGATCCGGAAGGCCGCGCCGAGGGCGACCTGCTCGACCTGAGCTCGCTCCTGAAGCGACTGCTCCTGGCGGCCGAGAAAGACGGCAGCAAGACCTGGGCGCAACGACTGCTCGAGGGTTGGATCGTCGGGGCCCTGGAGGGCGACCACAAGGTGGTCGACGGAATCTTTGACCGTTGTCAGGTGTCCCGGCCCTCTGCCGCGGCGGCCGACGAAAGACCGCTGCTTGTTGACGAGCGGACGGCAGGCACGATCCTGGAGACTCTCTGTGATTCGAGACAGGGCGAGGCGAGTGGCTGACGCAATCGCCCAGGTGCGCGAGCGCCGGCCGCTGACTCGCGACCACCTCGAACGATGGGTTCTCGCCTTCACCGGCGTCCGCGTGCCCGGGACGGCCGTCTGCCAGGGGCATTCCGCCCCACTCGATATGTTTGCCCGCCAGGTGCTCGATCGCCCGCCGCTGGCACTCTGGCACGGGCCCCGCGGTAGCGGCAAGAGCTTCCTCTCGGCGATCGACACCCACATTGCCAGCCGCTTCCTGCCGCGGTACAGCACAAGGATCCTCGGCGGCTCACTGGGCCAGTCCGAGCAGATCCAGCAGGCGCTCCGCGAGGTCGTCTTGCACGGCCGTGGTCCCGCCGGCGAGTCGGACGCCGACTCGGTCGCCCGGTTCCTCAAGAGTGAGGTGCACTACCGCAATGGCAGCCACGTCGCCCTCCTGGCCGCGTCGGCCACTTCGGTCCGCGGCCCGCACGTGCCCAGTCTCAAGCTCGACGAGGTCGATGAGATCGACCCGGAAATCCGCGAGTCGGCCATGGGCATGGCGATGGATGTCCGCGGCCGCCGATCATCGGTGCTGATGACCTCGACCTGGCACAGGGTGGCCGGCCCGATGGCCGAGCTCATCGACAAGGGGCGCGGCGGCGCCTTCCCGGTCGCCACCTACTGCGTCTTCGAGGTTCTCGAGCGCTGTCCCGCGGACCGCAGTGGGCCGAACCTCGAGAACTGCGCCGAGTGTTTACTCAGGTCCTGGTGCCACGCCGATCGCGACTCGCATCCTTCCGGGTTGCCCAAGGCGAAGCGATCCTCGGGCCACTACACGATCGACTCCCTGATCCAGAAGGTCAAATCGGTCAGCCTCCGCGTCTTCGAGTCGGATTACCTGTGCCTGCGACCTCGGGCCGCGGGCGTCTGGTTCACCATGTTCGACGAATCGGTGCACGTCCGCGAGACGGCCGAGTACGTTCAGGGCCATCCGGTCCACCTGGCGATTGATCCGGGCGTCCACACTGGTGCGGTCTGGTTCCAGGCCATTCCGCGGCTCGACGGCCGCGGCCACAAGGTCAACGTCTTCGGCGACTACCACGCCGAGGGGCTGTCAGCCGAGGTGAATGCCCGGCTGATCGCCGAGCGGTCACGGCGGCTCTGCGGCATCGGCATGGAGCGCATCCGGGTATCGATGGACCCCGCCGGCGGCGCGCGGACCGCCGTCGGGCCGACCGTTCGCGGCGAGTACGAGCGGGCCGGCTGTCAGGGCAAGGGCGGGCTGGAGTCCTGGGCCGTCACACCCAAGGCCGATGGTCTCCAGCTCGTCGAGGCCCTGCTCAGGTCGGCCGACGGCTCCGTGAATCTGACGGTTCACCCGCGATGTCGTGGCCTGATCACCGCGCTGCAG